>RKRS01000167.1 GCA_007571275.1 Dehalococcoidia bacterium | reverse complement strand
GGAGATGAAGTGGAGGGGATGGGCCGAATCCGGCGCGCGAGCGCTGTGGCGCATTGTTAGACTGCCGCCACTGATGGTGGTCGATTCAATCGACCGAACCCGGAGTGAGCGGTGCAGTTTCTCAACCTGCTGCTAATTCGACTGCTCCAGACGATCCTCGTGGTGTGGGTGGTCGTCAGCATTGTCTTCGTCGTATCACGACTGATTGGTAACCCGGAGACCTCGCTGCTCCCCTTCGACGCGACCAACGAGGACTACGAGCGCATCCGCGAAAAGCTCGGTTTGAACGAACCGTTGATCGTGCAATACGGAATCTTCCTCGGCGACGCCGTGCAAGGCGACCTGGGCTATTCCTTCCATCGCACCGGGGCGGCGATCGACATCGTGGCGGATAAAGTGCTCGGCACGATCAAACTGACTGCCGCCGGATTGGTGGTGGCGCTGGGTTTGGGATTACCACTGGGGGTGTTCGCCGCGTTGCGGCGCGGTTCTCCGCTGGATTGGCTGGCGCGCCTGATCGCGGTCTTCGGACAGGCGACGCCGAGCTTCTGGCTTGGTCTGATGCTGATCTTTTTCCTGGCGACCAAAGTGTCCTGGTTCCCGACGGCGGGCGCAGATGGCTTCCGCGCTCTGGTGCTCCCCGCGTTTGCGCTTGGGTTGCTCTCGGCGGCCGGCTTCATGCGCCTGACTCGCTCGGGCATGATCGACGTGATGAACACCGACTTCATTCGCACGGCGCGCGCCAAGGGGCTCAATGAACGAACCGTGATCTTGCGTCACGGACTACGCCACGCGCTGATCCCGGTGATGACCATTCTGGGCATCGAGCTCGGCCGGCTGATCGCCGGCTCGGTGATCATTGAGGTGGTCTTCTCCTGGCCGGGGATCGGGCGACTGATGATCGAATCAATCCTGCAGTCCGATTACCCAACCGTGCAGGCGGGACTCGTCGTGATCGCCGCCTCGATCACCTTGGGCAACCTGATCGTTGATCTCACCTATCGCGTCATCGATCCCCGTATTCGGATGGCTGCTCTCTGATGACTGCGCAAGTGGCTGAAGCCACCGTCGAAATCCAGGCCAGACAAAGCTGGTTGCGCACCTACCGGTCGCGACGGTACCTGCTGGTCATTCCGCCGATGGTGATTATGGTCGCGTTCCTGATCTTTGGCATCTTCGCCGATCTGATCGCTCCCAATGATCCAGGTCAGACCCACTTGCTCTCGCGCCTCGCGCCTCCGGCATTTTCCGGAGGAACCAGCGAATTTCCGCTCGGCACTGACCATGTCGGGCGCGACATCTGGACGCGGATCGTGCACGGCGCTCGCGTCTCGCTGATCGTCGTGGCGATTGTCGTCCCCGGCGCCGCGCTCTTCGGCACGGTCATTGGCATGATCGCCGGTTGGCGCGGCGGGGTCGTTGGTCAGCTCCTGATGCGCTACGTCGATGTCCAGCTGGCGCTGCCCGCCATCCTCTTTGCGGTGCTGTTGGGGGCGGTGCTCGGAGCTTCGCTGAGAAATGTGATCCTCATCCTGTTGGTCTGGACTTGGACCGTCTATGCCCGCTTGATCCGCGCGGAAGTGCTCTCGCTCAAGGAGCGCGAGTTTGTTGTGGCGTCGCTGGCGGCAGGCGGTAGCAACTGGTGGATCATGCGCAAGCAACTGCTGCCCAACGTGTTCAACACGATCGTCGTGATCATGACGCTGGAAATCCCGATCGTGATTGTGGCCGAAGCGTCGCTCAGTTTCCTCGGAGTTGGCGCCCCGGTCGAACAGGCGACCTGGGGACGGATGATCACCGAAGCGCGCAACTACCTCACGCACGCCTGGTGGGTGATGTGGATGCCTGGTCTGGCTCTGATGCTCGTCGCGTTGAGCGGCAACCTGGTCGGCGACTGGCTACGCGACCTACTCGACCCACGCCTGCGCAATCTCGGTTGACACAGCCCAGAACGCGCCAGGCCAGATTGATACGCCGAATCGAAATTTACTAACATCAGGCAATACTCGTGGTGAACCATTCCACGGAAGAAGGAGTCCCATGTCCACACGCAACTATTGGAAACGCATGTCGCATCGACAGTTGTCTCGACGGACACTGCTGCGAGCCTCGGCGCGCGCCGGCGTCGGCGCAACCGGTCTGGCGTTGGTCGGCTGCGGTGATGACGATGATGACGCGCAAACGGTTGTCCAGGCTCAGCCACAGGAACAGCAGGAGCAGCCACAACCCGCGGCGCAACCTCAGCAGCAGCAACAACAGCAACAGGTCATGCAGCAAGAGCAGACCGAGCAGCAAGCCGAGCAACAGGCGCAACAGGCCGATCAGCAGGAACAGCAGGCCGAGCAAGGCACGGTCGAAGCGATCGAGCGTGAAGAGGCCGAGCAGGACGTGCAAGCTGCTGAGCCTGAGGTCGACCTGGACGCGCACGTGCGCGTCGCGATTGGCCGCTACACCGCCGGCCTCGACCCGCAGCGCTCAGGTTCACAGACCAACTACGTCAACGGCGCCTGCACCTTCGATTCCGGCATGTCCAACCATCCCGAGACCGCAGCACTGGAACCCAACCTGGTCCAGCTGCCGGAGATCGTCGACCCGACCAATGTGATCTTCCACGTCACGCCGGGCGTCGTGTTCCACAACGGCACGCCCTACACCGCGCACGACCTCGAGTTCAACTTCGAGCGTGTCTCCTCCGCGGCCGAGTATCACCAGGGCGGCGAGACCAGCGACCATCCGAACGAATGGGCGTCCGCGCGCCAGACCTTCGGGACGCAGAACTTCGCCAGTTACAGCGTGATCGACGATCTGACGTTCGCCGTCGAAACTCCCGCGCCCAATGCCTCGCTGGCTGGCTCAATCATGTCCGGCGCTGTCCGCCACATGTCCAAGCAATACGTCGAAGAAAACGGCGATGCGCACGTCGACGGCGTCTTCGCGATAGGCACCGGACCGTTCCGCTTCATCGAGTCCGACCCTGACGTGGGCGCCAAGTGGACCCGCAACGACGACTACCACAAGCCGCGCGACGGCCTGACCAATCCGCGTCTGCCATGGTTCAAGGATTTCGAGGTCCAGATTCGACCCGAGCCGCTGTCGCAGATTGCCGGCATCGAGGCGGGTGAGATCGATGCCATCTACAACCTGCCCACCGACGTAGCCGAGCCCTACCGCGACAACCCCAACTTCAAGGTGCTCTACCAGCCGTCGAGTCAGCCAACGCACTACATCATGTTCAATACGCATGACTCCGTGGCTGAGGTTGATGGAGTACCCAATCCCTTCCTTGATATCCGCGTGCGCCAGGCCGCCAATCTGGCCATCAACCGTCAGGAAATCATCGACGGTTTGTTGACCGGCACCGAAGGCCCGGCCTTTGGCCCCTACCGCGGCACGATCGGCTATCCCGGTGAGGCGCTGGAGTCGCGCTACCACGGCTACGACCCCGAGCAGGCGAAGGCGCTGCTCGAAGAGGCCGGCTACCCGGATGGGCTCGACGTTGACCTGCACATCGTTACGGACTTCCAGCCCATCGTGCCGGTCCTGGCGCTGCCGGTCCAGGAGTATCTGGAGGCGGTCGGCATTCGCACGACGATCAAGGAGTACCTCAGCTCCGAGTACTTCCGCACCGTGCGCACCTTCGAGTTGCCCGGCATGTTCTGGTTCTTCACCAACACGATCGCCGAACCCGAGACCGTCATTGGTTCCGGTGTCAGCGAGAACGGCTTCTATGCCGTGAGCGTCTACCCGGAGACCGAGATCCACGAGCTGTACGAGGCTCAGAACCAGGCGCTCGATCCGGGTGAGCGCGCCCGATTGCTCGAGGAGATGTACATCACCTTCTACGACAACTACTCGTGGCTGTTCCTCACTGAGGTGTCCGCGGCGGCGATGACGGCCGCCAACGTCAACTGGCCAGTCGGTTCGGCCGAGCTTCGCGGTGAAGGCACGCTCTCGGCGATCCAGAAACTCAAGAACGTATAGCCGCACAGATGTTTCTCTCCCTCCCCCTCCGGAGGGAGACACCACAAAGTTCTTCACTCTCCCCCCTCTGGGGGGAGATGCCGTAGGCAGAGGAGGGCAGCTCCCTCAGTCACTGCGTGACAGCTCCCCCAAGGGGGAGCGCTTCTGAATGGGGAGGAGAGGGTTGGGTATTCTGTGTTTGTGTTCCCGGCGAGTGTTGTGAAGGATGAATCTGCATGCCCACCCTGACTGCCGAGCAGCTTGACCACTTTGACACCTTCGGATTTCTCGCCGTTGATCAGGTCTTCGATCCTGAAGAGGTGATCGATCCAGTCATGGACGAGTACGCCAGCGTCCTCGATACGCTCGCCAACGAGTTGTATGAGCGTGGCGTCATCACCGACCGCTATGCTGATCTGCCGTTCGCTGAGCGAGTCTGCAAGGTGTACGGCGAGTCGCAGCAGGTGCACGCGCAATACTTCGACTTCTCCCTGCCGCAGAAGGGGATCAGAGCTGACACGCCGTTCTGGGCCGGCCCGGCGGTGTTTGACGCGCTCACCCATCACCGCCTGCTCGACACGGTGGAGTGCTTCATCGGCCCCGAGATCTACTCAAACCCGGTCCAGCACGTGCGGGTCAAGGTGCCCGAGTCGATCGCCCCGCGTGACGCCGATGGCAACGTGATCTACGGCGCCACTCCCTGGCATCAGGACTCGGGCGTCGTCAATGCTTCCGCCGACGACACCGACATGCTCACCGTCTGGTTCCCGCTGATGGACACCGACGCCGAGAATGGCTGTCTGCAGGTCATTCCCGGCTCGCATCGGGGCGAAGTGCTGACTCACTGCTCGGGCGTGCAGGGCTTGAACATTCCATCCTCAATCCTGCCTGGCGAGGACACGGCGCGAGCGATCCCGCTACCAGCTGGCGGCTGCCTGTTCCTGCATCGCAAGACGGTCCACGCAGCCTTGCCAAACCTCAGCGACCGTATCCGCTGGAGCTTCGATCTGCGTTACCACCCGCCTGGACAGCCGACCGGCCGTGAGGCGTTCCCCGGCTTCGTCGCTCGCAGCCAACAAGACCCGGACGCCGTGCTCCATGACGCCGCGAAGTGGCGACAGATGTGGCTCGACGCCCGCGCCATCCTGTCCGATCAGCCTGATCCCGAATACAACCGTTGGTCGCTCGACGACGAGGTCTGCGCGTAGGTACTCTACCGAGGTAGCGAAGCATGAAGTCTGAGGTCGAGCTGCTGGCATCCGCTCGCCGATACTCGTTCGGCGGACGCATGGACGCATCCGGCCGCGGCCCGATCTTCGTGCGCGGCTGTGGCTCCGAAGTCGAGGACATCAACGGCAAGCAGTATCTCGATTTCAACTCCGGACAGATGTGTGCCTGGTTGGGGCACAACCACCCGACGATTGTTGACGCGGTGCATGACGCGTGCAAGTCGTTAATTCACACGCACAGCAGCTACTACAACGACAAAGAGATTGAGCTGGCCGAGCGTCTGGGCAATCTGCTCCCCGCTCCACTGCAGAAGAGTATGTTCCTGCAGTCCGGCGCCGATGCGAACGAAGCGGCGATCAACATCGCGCGCAAGTACACGGGCGGCTTTGAGATCATCAGTCCGCATACATCCTTCCATGGGATGTCGGATACGACCCGTTCACTCACGTTCGCGGGCTGGCATCGCGGCTACGGTCCGCCGCAGGCGGGCATGCTGGCGATGTTGGCGCCTTATTGTTACCGCTGCCCGATCAATCTTGATCCCGAGACCTGCGGCATCGCCTGTCTCGACGCCTCGTTCGAACTGATCGACGCACAGACCACCTCGAGACCAGCAGCGGTCCTGACCGAACCGATCTTCTCCGCCGGCGGGGTGATTGAGCCGCCGGACGGTTGGTTGTCCCGACTGGCGGAGCAGTGCAAGGCGCGAGGCATGCTGCTCATCCTCGACGAGGAACAGACCGGCTTGGGTAAGACCGGCGACACCTTCGCCTTCCAGCGTGCGGGCGTCGCGCCCGACATCATTACGCTGGCCAAGCATTTTGGCGGCGGCATTTGCGTGTCATCGGTGACCACCTCCGTCGAGATCGAAGCGCGTGTCGTCGCCGATGAGTTCATCGTCACCCATTCGCACTCCAACGATCCACTCGCCTGCGCCGCCGCTACGGCGACGCTCGATGTGCTCGAGCGCGATGATCTGGCGGGCAAGGCGCGACAGCTCGGCGGCTATCTCAGATCCAGGTTGAACGCTTTGGCCGAACGCTTCGAGATCATTGGAGACATACGCGGTCGAGGGTTGCTGCAGGGGATCGAGCTCGTGCGCGATCGTGCGACGAAAGAGCCCGCAACGACGGAAGGCAAGGCGATCAGCGAGCGCTGCCTGGAAGCTGGACTGATCTTCAGCATCCGCCGCGACGGTTCAGTACTCCGCTTCGTGCCGCCGGCCAGCACCAGCGAGGATCAGATCGACCGCGCGATCGACATCCTGAGCGATGCGCTTGCCGATGTGAACGGTTAACCGCTCGGCGCGCAGGCTCGCATCACGGCCCGGACGGACTCCAGGCCCGGCGTGGCCGCGACGACTCGCACAATCGCCGTATCCAGACCATCCGCGAGCCCTGCAAAAGCTGCGCTCGCGCCCGAAGCGCCGCCGTAGTAGCCGACTCTCGTGAGTAGCTCTTCCGAGGCGGCGGCTGCGACCTCATCAGGGGACGCTCCGCTGCGACGCATGTCGTCGAGCGCGCCCAGCTCGTCGGTGAAACCCATGCGCTCGAAGTGAGCGCGGTATGCGAATTTCCTCAGTCGCTCCGACGGTACAGACTGTCCCAATGCGTATCCGAGCATCGATTTCGCGTAAGACATCCGCGCCGTTTCCACATCGTCGTCGACACAGATACGGATGTACTCGACCAGTTGCACGTCCTGAGGTCGCTTCCCGGCTTTGGCCGCGCCCTCGTTGAGGCGCTCGCGACTCCAGCGCACGCGCTCGGGATCGCACCAATTGAGGACGACGCCATCGCCGACTTCGCCACCGAGCTGAATCATCTGTGGGCCAAGCGCTCCGACCAGCACTGGCGTCGGTGGCGGACGGAATCCCAGCTGCACGCCGTCGTATTGCACCGACTCACCGTCGATCCTGACCGACTCGCCAGCCAACAAGCCCTTGACCGCCGTGGTGTACTCACGCATCACACCGAGCGTCGAACGGCGCGGAATGCCCAGTTGCCGTCGGGTGTCGGCGCGGTAGATACCGCCTGAGCCGATGCCCAACGTAAACTTGCCATCGCTCCGCGCAGAGACCGTCGCCGCCGACATCGCAAACGCTACCGGCGAACGGTAAGCGATCGGACAGACGCCGATTCCCGTCGCCAGCCCGCTGGCGTCGTGTCGCATCGCGCAGAGCTGGAAGGAGTCAAGCCCATTGCCCTCAGGCGTCCAGAGGGACTGATAGCCAAGCTCGGCCGCCTCCTGCGCCAGCGTGCGCTGATCCTCGAACGACAGCCCCAGGGAGAAGTCCAGACCTAGCCCAATCTGTCCGATGGCCATATCCAACCGCCTTATCATGACTTGTAATCTGCTTTGGCAGGCTACTTCCGAATCTCATCCGCGTCCTGAAAGGACGAACCCATGCCGCCAGTCGTCAACACAAAGTATGGCCAACTCCAGGGACAGACCGAAGATGATCTGCATGTCTTCCGCGGCGTTCCGTTCGCTGCGCCGCCGGTTGGCGAGCTGCGGTTCCGCGCGCCGCGTCCGCCCGAGTCGTGGGATGGCGTCCGCGAAGCGAATGAGGCGGGGTACGGCTCGATGCAGACCTTCGTCTCCGGGCTTGAATTGCTCGGCGCGTGGGAGATGCCGGTCGATGAAGATTGCCTCACACTGAATATCTGGACGCCGGGCCTGGATGACGGCAACCGGCCAGTGATGTTCTGGATCCACGGCGGCGGGTTCTCCGGAGGCTCCGGCGCCACCCCGATCTACGACGGCCAGTATCTTGCCCGTCGCGGCGATGTAGTCGTGGTCACGATCAACTACCGTCTCGGAGCGTTGGGCTACCTCTACAACCAGGCGCTGACCGACGGTGACGATCCGCACAGCGGCAACTACGGAATGCGCGATCAGATTGCGGCGTTGCAGTGGGTGCGCGAGCACATCAGCGAGTTCGGCGGCGATCCCAACAACGTCACGATCTTCGGTGAGTCGGCCGGCGGGATGAGCGTTGGCGTGCTCATGGGCGCGGCTGAAGCCGAAGGCCTGTTTCAGCGGGCCATTCCGCAATCGGGCGCTGGCCACCACTCGCTACCGCTAGATGTCGCCGAGGAAGTCTGCCGACGCTATTGCGCCATTCTGGAAGTCAGTCCCGATGACGCCGATTCCCTGCGCAATATTCCCGCGCAGGACATGCTCGACGCCCAAAACGCGCTCATGGCTGAGCCCGAGACGAGTGCGCTCACCGGCCGATACCTGATGGCGTTCTCGCCGGTGGTCGAAGGCGGTTTCCTCGAGACCCTGCCGATCGAAGCCGTTCGTAATGGGCGGAGCAAGGACGTTGATCTGCTCTGCGGCACGATTGAGGACGAATGGACCCTGCTCGCGGCGTTGACGGGCATCAATGAGATGGATGAAGCCGCTGCGCGAGGAGCGCTCGCGGTCACTTCCGGCGACGCTGACACCGCGAATCAACTCTACGACCACTACCGAGACGCCCGCGCAGCTCGCGGCGCCGGCTCGGATCCGCTCACCGTGTTCGACTCGGTGATGACCGACTATGTCTTCCGCATCCCGTCAGATCGCCTGCTCGATGCTCACAGCGCGCTCGATGGCTCGGGCAAGACCTACGCGTATCTCTTCAATCAGCAGTCGCCGGCGTTGGATGGTCGGCTGCGCGCCCCGCACGCGATTGATATCCCCTTTGTCTGGGGCACTGGCAATGCGATGCGACCATTCATCGGCGACGATCCACAGACCGATCAACTCAGCGGTTTCACGATGGACGCCTGGATCAACTTCGCGCGCAGCGGTAACCCGAGCACAAAAGCGCTACCAGGCTGGCCGCAATACCGCGCCGACCAGCGCTACACCATGGTGCTGGGTCCGGACGTCAAGACGGTTCGTGAAGATCGAGAGACAGAGCGCAGCATCTGGTCAACCGATCTACTCGAATGAGCGGCGGCTAATCGTCAGGTTCGATATCTATGAACTGGGGATGCGAGTGCAATTGAGGCTGAGCAGTCACGATCACAGGTCGGTTCATCATTGGTCCAATGACGTCGTCGACGGCGTCGCCCACACCGTTGATCCTGCATTCACCTTTGCCCGTGTCAAGCCTGAGTGAATCTCTGTTGAGGTCTACAGCCCGCAGCGTGCCACGGTACTCACGCAGTTCTACCGTGACATCCTTCACGCTTCTGCGGATGTTTCTGATCGCCTCGTTGAGCGAGAACCTGGTCTCGGAGCTCAGTATCAAATCAGTCGACTGCCCCTCGCGCGAGATGACGAGCGACTGATAGGTGGAGCCTCTGGGTGCCAGATCGCGCGTGAGGGTGAGAAACGTGCGGCGGTACGCATCATCCGACACGAGCTGAGGTAACCCGTCCTCTGGCGATTTCGCACTCATCTGCATGATCTCCATCAACCGCTCGAGAATGCGTGCCGGGGCCAAGGGCTCTTCTGCCGCTTGCAGCAAGGGCGGTTGGATGGGCCGTCGCAGCGTGATCGCAAACTGGTAGCTCCCGGGCGCAGACTGTACCAGCCATGGTTGAATCAAGGACTTGATTTCTTTCGAAGGTTGCCCCCTCAGTCGGTGGTTGTACTTCTGTTCCAGCTCCGCGACGCGGTAAAGCATTGACTCAACGCGCTTGGCAATTCCCTCTATAAGGAGAAGTGGGGCAACGCCTCGAAAAATCATCTCGCCTCTAACCGAAAATTGGAGAGGTTGCTCGGCGAGATCGATTCCCGCAGCCGCTCTCGCCTGCTCGTCCCAGAGCGCGTGCAGTAGCTCACGCAGCTGCGTTTTCGCAAACTCAGGCAGTAAACCGCTAGCGAGATATGTGTGCGCGACTCTCTCTGCTTCGGTAGCAAGTTGAGCTTCGCGGTAGAGAGACGCAGCACTGACTACCGTCACGCCGTAGGTGCGAGCCTTGTTCGGGCTGATTTCGCCAATCGCGGTTTCTTCAGCCTGCGCGGCTAGCGCGAACGAGCGCCGTGCACTGTCGATATCGCCGCGAGCCTTGGCAATGTCCGCATCCCAAGCATGAGCGTCGCTGCGTTCGTGATGCTCTCGCCAGGTCATGTTGGCTCTACAGTCGCCAGTCGGATTTGGAGCTCCCGAAACGCCGCGACGCCAGCGATGCCTCTGGAGTTCTCCGCGCCTGCAGTGATCTGTGCGATCTTTTGGCGCATGCGGGCGCGCAATTGTCGTTCAACACCGTGATCGATGCTAGAGACCTCGAGCCTGGTGAGTTCTTCCAAGTCTTCCCAGTCAGTGCCCGGCGGAGCGACGTAATAGTCCGCTCCTGAACCTTGGCGGGCTCGGCTTATCACCACAAGTCCCGCCACCAACTCAACAGCGGCAATCACACACGCGCATGCACCGTCTCTTGTCGCGTCAAGCTCGTTCCCGTGGGTTGCCTGCATGGTGTCGTCAGGTGGCATCCAGCGGCCATCGCACTGATCTCGTCATCTTGGCTGAGGATAGTGAACATAGCTGGAGGGTTGTGGTGCCGCTGCAAGCATACGGCGGCGGCCTCAGCCAAGAAACGGGCGGCCGCCTCACTCATTTGATGTCCGCGCAGATGTAGATCGTGGATGAGGAGCTGTGCAGGAGCAGCAGGTGGCGTCATCCCTGAACTAAAGTTCCCGCACATCGATGAAATGGCCGGCGATGGCGGCGGCGGCGGCCATTGCCGGGCTGACCAGGTGGGTGCGACCACCCGGGCCTTGCCGACCCTCGAAGTTGCGATTGCTGGTCGAAGCGCAGCGCTCCTGCGGACTGAGGATGTCCGGGTTCATGCCCAGGCACATTGAACAGCCGGCGTCGCGCCACTCGAATCCAGCGTCGCGGAAACGGTCGGCGAGACCTTCGGCCTCGGCCATCGCCTTCACCAGACCTGAGCCGGGCACGACCATCGCGTTGACGCCTGCGGCCACGTGGCCGTCACCGATGATGTCAGCAGCCGCGCGCAGATCTTCAATGCGGCCATTGGTGCAGCTGCCGATGAACACACGGTCGATGGCGATATCAGCAATGGGCGTGCCTGCCGTTAATCCCTGATAGGCGAGCGCGCGCTCGGCCGACTCCTGCGCGGAGGCTGTCGCCAAACTGGACGGCTCGGGAATTGCGCCCGTCACCGGCGCACTCTGGGCCGGGTTGGTACCCCAGGTCACAAAGGGCGCGATCTCGGTCCCGTCGATCACGACTTCCTTGTCAAAGACAGCGTCATCGTCCGTGACCAGCTCGCTCCAGCGAGCGACGGCGGCGTCCCAGTCCGCGCCTGCGGGGGCGTGCT
>RKRS01000154.1 GCA_007571275.1 Dehalococcoidia bacterium | reverse complement strand
GCAGGTGCAGATCGTCGTGGACGACGCGGTCGCGCAGTTTGCCGATGATGGTCAGGCGCTCGACTTCCGCAGTCATGTCAGGGTCGCGCGGGCTGGGGTTGAAGTTGGCGGCGGGGAGGTGACGGTCAACGGTCCGGTGCACGCGGCGGGATACCGTGTCCACCAGGCGGCGTACTGGGAGCACGGCGCTGAGTTGCGCATCTTCGAGCACGCGTCGGGTCAGTTGCTATACGCCGAGACGCATTTCCTCGACCAGCAGATCGTGGGTCCGAGAATCCGCGTGGAGCGTGGCGGCGTGGTGGTCTCGGAGGAAGTGATCTCGCTGGAGCATCGGGTGGCGGATGATCTGGTTGATGAGCAGTCGGAAGAAGCGCTGGTCTCGGGCTACACGCTGATTCCGTTGGACGCCGCGCGATCGCTGGCGATCACGCTGCGTCCGACGTTGGAGGGCTACGAATTCTGGTACCGAGTGATTCCCACGCCAGCCCGCCCTGCGGGTATGACGTTTGCCGAACTCGGTGTCGGGCAAGAGCCGCTGCCCGGACCGAACGTGACGATTCAGGTCGATGGCCAGGTGACCTTCGAAGGCGTCGTCTCCCTGGATCAGGCTCAGAACGAAGCGCGCCTGACCGCACTGCCGCTTGGCGGGGACGGGCTGCTCTGGATTGGATTCGAGGACGGCGTGAGCGGTGAAGGCTTCTTCTACTTCTCAACGGAGCGCGAGGATGAGCGTGGGCGACTCGAGGCCGGAGCGACAGTCGAGTTGAGCGGCGGTATCAGTCTGACCTACCACAATCCCGAGCCTGACTACGCGCTACAGGGATCGTTGCAGGTGGGAGAGACGCGGTCGGTTGGGTTGATCGATCTGACCTGGCTGGGCGCAGAATCGGTGTTCTTCGAGCTGGCGCCGGACATTCCCGGCGCGGATGGCGACGCGCTGATCGCGCTGGAACGCTTTGGTCAAGCGCGCACGGCCGAGCAGTTTGACGCCCTGGGCGGTGAAAGCGTACAGCTCGCCGTGGGGTCGACGAACGCATCTTCGGCCGGTGGACAGGTTGGGCGACCGTCGAGGATGATCCTCGGGCTGGGCGGCGACGTGGGTCGCATTGAGTTGGATGAAGGCCAGGAGATCGTGCAAGCCGGGCTGCGCTATCA
The DNA here is from genome assembly GCA_007571275.1 of Dehalococcoidia bacterium. GTDB lineage: Bacteria > Chloroflexota > Dehalococcoidia > Bin125 > Bin125 > Bin125. The sequence continues at coordinate 2,234 of RKRS01000154.1, read as the reverse complement.
ATTTGCCGGGCCGCGAGAGTTCACTGGTCTGAACGTGCGACGCGATCCGGGCGGGATTGCGTTCTGGGTCGGGATCGGACTGGGCATTGTCGGCATGACCGTCACCTTTTTCATGCCGCGACGTCGGGTCTGGGCGCGGGTGACCGCGGATCAGATCCAGCTGGCTGGTCAGGCTGGGCATGGCGTCGATCTGACCTCGGAGCTGGAGCGAATGCTGGGACCTGAGCAGTCAACGACTCACCGGCGTCGTTGGGGTATGGCTCGCGGGAGGTTCGGGAGCGATTACGCTCAACCTGAGGATGGGAGGCGTGACGATGATTGATCTGGTCGGGGTCATCAATATCAGGATTAACCCCGTATTGATCGATACGGGCGGATTCGAGCTCACCTGGCACGGGCTGTTTACGGCCGTCGGGATTGCGCTCGGAGTGTGGTTGTCCCTGCGCCTGGCTCGCCAGGCTCGGCTCTCCGAGGACGACGCGATGTCGATCGCGGTCGTTTCGGTGCTCTCGGGTATTGTCGGCGCGCGATTGCTCTGGGTGCTGGAGCACACCGATCAGATCAGCTCGGTGGGCGACATCTTCGCGCTGACCGACGGTGGCATTTCGATCTACGGCGCGATGATCGGCGGCGTGCTGGGCGGATTCCTCTATGTCACGTTCTTTAAACCCAATTTTCCCAAATGGGTGGCGCTGGACGTGGCCGCGCCGGGCATGATCCTCGGCCAGGCGGTGGGGCGATTCGGCGACTTCGTCAACGGCGAGCACTTCGCCAGCGCCTCAGAGCTGCCCTGGGCGTTTCGCTATACGCATCCGCTGACTGATGGGCCCTGGTCAGCTCCCGGCATTGGCCCCTGGTTCCGCGGCTCTCGTGGCTTTGACGGCGAAGCGCCGGTCGCCGTGCATCCCGTCGCAGGCGGATATGAGCCAATCCTCGACTTCATGATCCTCGGCGGACTGTTTCTCCTGCGACGGATGGGCGTTGGCGCTGGCTGGGGGTTCACCTTCTATGTCTTCGCCTATGCCGTCGTGCGTGGTTCGCTGTCGTTGCTGCGGACCGATGAGGCGGCGATCGTCGGATCCCTGACGGTGCCGCAATTGCTGGCGATCCTGACGGCGGCCGCGGCGGTCTGGATGGCGCTGCATCTGCGCCGTCGTCAGCGACAGGCGGCCATGCCAGCGGGTGGGCCGGTGGAGCCGCATACACATCGGGGCAGTCGGCGGGGAGGACTCGGTCGTGGCTAAGCCGTTGGAACTCGTGCTCTGGGTGAACACCAACTGCCAGGCATGCGAGCGGGCCAGGGAGCTGATGTCCTCGCTGTCTGCGGCGATGTTGTTCGACTGGTCGATCCAGCAGGGCGAACACGAGGACTCGGTACCGGTGGTGGCGACGACGGACGGTCAGGTGCTGGCGGCGGCCCCGATCGTCGCGGGCGATCTGGTCGACGCGATCCTGGCGCTTAGCGCTCGAGATTGATGGAGTGCAGCCCGCATTCCTTCTGCGTGGCCTCTTCCCACCACCAGCGACCGGCCCGCTCGTGCTCGCCGGGATGCGTCGCGCGGGTGCAGGGCGCGCAACCGATCGACTTGAAGCCCTGGTCGTGGAGTGGGTTGTAGGGCACGTTGTAGGCCATGATGTGTTGCCAGACCTGAGCTGATGTCCAGTTGGCGAGTGGATTGAACTTGACCAGCGGATTGGCGTCACGGCCAAAGCCTGGATCGAGTTGCACGACGGGAATCTCGGCGCGGGTACCGGGTGACTGATCCCTGCGCTGGCCGGTGATGTAGGCGTCGACATCGGCGAGCGCGCGTCCAAGCGGCTCGACCTTGCGAATGCCACAGCATTCGCCGTGGCCGTCGGCGCGAAAGCTGAACAAACCCTTCTCGCGGACCAGCGTCTCGACCGCCTCAGACTGCGGGAAGTAGGCCTCGATGGGGATGTCGTAGTGGTCGCGGACGCGCTGAATGAATTCCAGCGTCTCTGGATGGAGACGACCGGTGTCGAGGCTGAAGACCTGGAATGTCCGATCCAGCCGCGCCGCTTCGCGCGACGCGAGGTCGACGAGCACGACATCTTCCGCGCCGCTGAAGGAGATCGTGAGCTGATCGAAATGGGTCAGCGCCTCGGCGATGATGTCTGCGGGGTGCGATCGGGCCAACCGAGCGGCTGTGGCCTCGATCTGTGTTGCATCGAATGCACTGGCGATGGTGGTCATTCGCGGACTCCGCGTGGTT
>RKRS01000015.1 GCA_007571275.1 Dehalococcoidia bacterium | reverse complement strand
GACGCGACACGGGTGCTGGCCGGGCCGACGATCGCCCGCACGCTGGCCGCATTCGGCGCCGACGTCCTGCACGTCGGTTCACCGCATGTGCCCGACCTCCAGGCGGCGCAGGCTGATACCGGACACGGCAAGCGACGCGCCTTCGTCGATCTGGAAACGCCGACAGGGATCGATACGATGTGGTCGCTGATTGAGGGAGCGGACGTATTCTCGCAGTCGTATCGAGCGGAGAGTCTGGCGCGGCGCGGACTGGGCGTGTCGGATGTCGTCCAACGACGACCAGGCGTCATCTACGTATCCGAGAACGCCTACGGCCAACACGGACCCTGGCGCGAGAAGCGAGGCTTCGACGGCAACGTCCAGGCGGCCAGTGGCATTCATGCCTTGCATCAGCAGCCGACCGAGCTGGCCACTTCGGGTCCGGCCATGGCCATGAACGACTACTGCACCGGTTACTGGGGCGCCTACGGCGTGCTCGAAGCGCTGCGACGACGAGCGGTCGAAGGCGGGTCCTGGCACGTACAGGTCTCGCTCGGCCAGACCGCAGCCTGGCTGCTCAGGTTAGGCGCGCCCCACCAGATTGAGGATGGCGACCCCGACGAGGGCTACCGCCTCGCCGAAACGTATAGCGAAGACGTCGAGTCCGACTACGGAGTCCTGACGAGGCTCAGCTTCCCCATCCAATTCAGCGACACCGCCCCGAAGTGGGGGCGCACAGTGAAGCCAGGCTCACACGATCCGGTCTGGTTGTAACGACCAGGCGCGGACAGCAGGGATGCGCTACCACCTAGCGCAACGCCACGTCGGGGTCAGTGGGTCGTGGAATCTCGTACCAGGGTTGATCGCAGATTTCAAAGTCGGCCTCAGTCAACTCGATCTCCGCGTAGCCCAGCGAGTCCGTGATCTGCGCGGCGTTGGACGCGCCGACAATGGCCGACGTGATCCCGTCCTGCGCCAGGACCCAGGCGATCGCCGCGTGCGTGATCGAGACGTCGCGCTCGGCGAAGTGCGCCTGCAGACGCGCCACCTGAGCGAACTGCGCTTCGTCCCAATAACGCTTGCGATAGCGCGGCCCGGCGTTGCCCAGCGTGAATCGCGTGTCCGTACGTAGATCGGCCGTGTCGCGGTACTTGCCGGTCAGAAAGCCGCCGGCCAGCGGGTTGTAGGCGATGATCCCCACGCCCTGATCGCGACAGAGCGGCAGCAGGTCGGCCTCGATATCGCGCCAGAGGATGTTGTATCGCGGTTGGTCGCAGTCGAATCGCGTGATGCCGGCCTTGTCTGAAGCGCCCAAGGCCAACGCCAGCTGCCAGGCGCGATAATTGGAAGCGCCGACGTAGCGCACCTTGCCCCAGCGCACCAGATCGTCCAGCGCCCGCATCGTCTCCTCAATCGGTGAGCGATGATCCGGCCCATGTAGCTGGTAGAGGTCGATGTAATCCGTCCCCAAGCGCCGTAAGGACTCGTCGACCGCCGACAGGATGTGTTGCCGCGACGCGCCACGCTGATTCGGCGACGGACCCATCGCGCCAACGCACTTGGTCGCCAGCACTACCTGATCGCGTGGTCGTCCGGCCAGCCAGCGGCCGACAATCGACTCCGTCGTGCCCACGTCATCGCTGCCAAGCGGGTAGACATCGGCGGTATCGATGAAGTTGACGCCACCGTCGTAGGCGGCGTCCATAATCCGAACGGCCTCGTCGGCTTCCGTCTGAAAGCCAAAGGTCATCGTGCCCAGGCAAATCTCCGAGACCCGCAGCCCCGTCCGTCCCATCTGTCGATACCGCATCACAGGTCCTTTCCCATACAGACACTCCAGGCAGCCTACCTCCAGGCAAGCCTCCCCCTTTGGGGGAAGCGTGAAGCCAAAAGCCAAATCGCTCCCATTCCCAAAGCTCCCCCTCTGGGGGAGCCCTCATCTCTCGCTTCCCCCTTTAGGGGATGTTGTCACGGAGTGGCTGAAGGGGGCGCCCGCTTTCCTCGCGGGTGGGTTCCCGCTTTCGCGGGAACGACGGGCACAATGAGCGCTTGGCATCACCAAGCAAGCGCTGTGGCGCACGGCCCCTCGCTGGGGAGCTTAGGTTCCACACTTCCCCCTCTGGGGGAAGTCGGCGCGCAGCGACGGATGGGGCGCTCCGACGCGCACGCAGGGAAGCCCCCCTCAGCCGCTACGCGGCAGCTCCCCCAGAGGGGGAGCGCTGATTTCGCGCCTCCTCCGCTGGAGCGGGGAGGAACAGAGCGCGGCCCGGACGCCTGGCGGTGTTACCCTGACCGCTGGCGTGTGGCAATCGCGCCCCAGCTGAACTCAGGAGCCATCGACACCATGCGCGTACTCGTGATGCCCGGACTGACCCTCCCCGAAGTCTCCGACGCACAGCTGGGCTCGATCCGCGCAGCGGCCGGGCCTGACGCGGAAGTCGTCGTCGCCAATAATCGCGAGGACGCGATGGAGCTGATCGCCGACGCCGAAGTCCTGCTCGGATACCTCACGCCGGAGCTGTTCGCCGAAGCCAGGCGACTGAAGTGGGTGCACGCCACCGCCTCGGGTGTTGACGGCTATCTGTTCGACGCATTCAAGAACGCCGATATTCCCCTGACCGGCGAAAAGGGACTGGTCGGGCCGCACCTGGCCGATCACGCCTTCGCCCTCCTGCTCGCGCTCGCCCGTTCACTCAAGCCGGCGATGCGACTCAAAGGAGAGGCCTGGGGCGGTCGCGTCCCGATGCGCCGCGCCGCCTTTGAACTGTCCGGGTTGACGATGGGCATTGTCGGCTTCGGCGGCACCGGACGCGCGATCTCAGAACGCGCCAATGGCTTCGGCATGAATGTCCGCGCCGTCGACGCCGTCGCGGTCCGCGGCACGCCGATCGTCCCCGTCGTCGGGCACATGAACCAGCTCGATACGCTACTCCAGAAATCTGACGTGGTTGCCGTCTGCACGCCGCTCACGACCGAGACACACCATCTCTTCAACCGCGAGATCATCGCCAGAATGAAGCCCGGCGCGGTAATCGTGAATGTCACCCGCGGCGAGATCATCGAACTCGAGGCGCTGATCGAAGCGGTTGAGTCCGGACACCTGCGCGGCGCGGCGCTCGACGTCGTCGAAGGCGAACCGCTGCCCGCCGATCATCCGGTCTTCGAGATCGAGAACATCGTGATGACGCCGCACACCGCCGGCGCGTCACAGCTCCGCGCCGGGCGCAATCTCGAGCGGTTCTGCGAAAATCTGCGCCGCTATCGCGGCAAACGCGAACTCGTCGGCCAGGTTGACAAGCAGGCGGGGTTCTGATCGATTCCCCAGCGTCCGACCTGACCGCCGAACTCGAGGCCGCCCAGGAAGCCGCTCGGCGGGGCGGGCGGATCCTGCAGCGCTATCAGGAATCAGGCGC
>RKRS01000189.1 GCA_007571275.1 Dehalococcoidia bacterium | reverse complement strand
CTTGCCGTGCTGGCTCTGGCGGTCGTGATTCCGGGCATTGACCTGTCGTGGCAGTTTGGCTGGCTGGGCGGAGTGGCGACGGTCGTGGTCACGATTCTGGCGCTCAATTTCATGCTCTCCGGCCTCTCGCTGCTGCTCGCTGTCAGGATCCAGACGATGCAGGGGTTCCATCTGATCATGAATCTCGTGCTGTTTCCGCTGTTTTTCCTTTCCGGGGCGTTCTTCCCCCTGGACGCAGTACCGACCTGGCTGGAAGTGATCGGCTACGCCAACCCACTGACCTACGCCGTCGACCTGTTGCACTACGCCTCATACGCCGACTCGCCGGACGGGTTGATTGGACCGTTGATCGACGGACTGGTGCTCGGGGTGTTGGCGACGCTGCTGTTCGCCGTGGGGTTGAGGCGCGCGCCTCGGGCTGTCTAGGCAGATGAACCGATTCGTAAACGGGCTACTGCTGCTCTGCGGCCTCATCGGCGCGGGCTTGATCAGCGTGTCCTGCGGTGGGACGGAGCAGCGCCTCGTTGTAACGGCCTCGGAGGCGTCCTTCGTGCCGGTGATCGAATCTTCGGACGTTCACGTCAATGTCCCGCGCCTGGTGCTCACCTTGCTGGAACGAGATGCACAACCTGAATTCGCCGCAGGCGCGACATTCCTGATCCGCTATTTCGAGCCGACGGAGGGCGGCATCAAGTTCCACTCCGAAGCGGAGTTGCGTGAGCTCAACGTTGAGGGTCTGCGCTATCTGATTGCTGATCGCCCACCGTTCGGCGTCGCCGGGCAGTGGGCGATCGCCGTGACCGTTGAGCTGCCCAACGGCACGGCGGAGAGCACTCCTCGCCTGTCGTTCCTGGTTCCGGATGCGCCGAACGGATTGCAAGCGGGCGATTCCGCGCCAACGGTCGAGACGCCCACCATTGCGGATGGCGTCCTCGAGCGCATGGCCGACGTACCGGTCGAGGCTCGCAGCATGTACGAACAGTCGGCGTCCGAGCTGATTGCCCGGGAGCAACCGTTCCTGATCGTCTGGACTTCAGCTGAGCGTTGCGCTGGTCGGCTCGCCTGTGCTCGCGCACTGGAGCAGGCCCGCGCGGTGCTGAACCGTGGCGAAATCACGGTGCTACACGTTGAACCATTCGGCCGTCCGCGCCGTGAACCGCTGCAAATGCTGATCGATACTGCCAACGAGACATGGACGATTGAGGCGGAGCCGCAGTTCTTCATCATCGACCAAGACGGCGTCGTTGCCGTCCGATTCGAGATCGTGGTTACGCAGTCAGCGTTGGACGCGGCGATTACGGCGGCGCTTCGCTAGACCAGTACGTCGAGCCCGACTGCAGCAAAGACGATGAAGAGATACGCAATCGAGGCGAAGAACAGGCGCATCGGTGGCGCCTGCTCGCGCCAGACCTGCCAGGCAATCCAGATGAAGACGACGCCGGCAATGGCGCAGGTCGTCTCGTAACACCAGCTCAGATGTCCACCGAGCGGTCCGAGCAGGCTGACCAAGACCAGCCCGACCGAGTAGATCAGCAACTGCTTACGGGTTTCCCGCTCGCCCGAGACGACCGGCAACATGGGCACATTGGCCTTGGCGTAGTCCTCTCGGTACTTGAGCGCGAGCGCCCAGAAGTGAGGCGGAGTCCACATGAAGATGACGAGGAAGAGAATGAACGGTGTCCAGGTCACTTCACCAGTAACGGCGGCCCAGCCGACGAGCGGTGGAATGGATCCCGCCGCGCCGCCGATCACGATGTTCTGCGTTGTCGAACGCTTGAGCCAGATTGTGTAGACACAGACGTAAAACAGGACCGCCGCCTCTGCGAGCAGCGCCGCGAGCAAGTTGACCGTGAGCGCGAGCTGTACGCCGCCGAGCGTGGCGAGCAGGATTCCCCAGGCTAGGGCTTGCCAGGGTTGGATGACTCCGGACGGCAGCGGCCGCCCGGAGGTGCGATCCATGATCGCGTCGATGTCACGGTCAAACCACTGATTGAAGGTGTTTGCGCCACCGGCGGTCAGAATCCCGCCGAGCAAGGTCAGCAGGATGAGCGCAAGGCCGTCAGTAAAACTCTCACGAGGCCAGCCATCGGCGGCCACGATCATCGTCGGGACGGTGGTGACCAGCAGCAGGCCAATGATGCCCGGCTTGGTCAAATCCCACAGACCGCGCGCGACCTCGACCGCTCGACGTGAGATCGAAAGTGAAGCCGGGCGTTGCAGCGTGAGCGGTCGGTCGGTCATCCGTTGCTCTCACTCTCGGCCGACACATTTGGGCCTGAGACACTCGCCGTACTCGCCTGAGCCGTGATCGGCCCGGGAGTTCGCAAACCGCCCGCGCGATATACGGCCAGCAAGGCGGCGCCCGAGACGAGCAGCCAGGTGATGGAACCCATCGACAGATGGAGCGCTCGCGCCCAGGCGTCGAAGTTGATCCAGATCATCGCCGCTCCGATGAAAATCTGAACGACATAGAGCGTCGCTGCGCCATGGACCACAAACGTCAGGCTACGCGCGCGTGGCCTCAGCATGACCACGCCCATTGCAGTGGCAAACAGCGCGAGTCCGGCAATGACCACCAAAAAGCGGTGTCCCATGTGCCATTGAGCGTACTCGCCCTCGGGGAACAGTCCGCCATAACAGAGCGGCCACTGGTTTCCGCAGGCGGCGCCGCCAGGCCCAACGTGCGCGCCAGCGTCCGGGCCTGCGCCGACGTGCGTGACGTAGGAGCCAACCACCACCACCGCATAGACAAGCACGGCGGCGATCAGCGCCAAGCGCGCGAACGTGCGGGCCTGCGAGGGAGCATCGGCGCCGAGCGGAGCTTCATCCTCGCTGGTGACGGCGCGCCAGTTGAAGGTACCCAGCCAGGAGATGGCGACCAGCATGAGAATCAACATGGCCGTGGCGAGATGCATGGTGACGATCAGCGCCTCGAGCTGTTCTGTCACCGTGAGGCCGCCGAGCACAACCTGAAGCGCGAGGAAGGGAATCGCCAGCACGGCCGGAAGCCAGATACGGACTTGCGCACGGTATCGAGACCAGGCCACGATCGCATAACCGAGAATGATGAACCCGATGATCGCGGCGACGAGTCGATGCACCCACTCAAGCCACACCTGGTACGCGGCGAACTGACCGAAGTCGCCGGAGGGAATTGCGCCGCCGTAGCAGGCTGGCCAGTCGGGACAGGCCAACCCAGACCCGGTCACGCGGACGATGCCACCCAGCGCTGTCAAGACGAGTAGGCCAATCACCAGTCCGAAACCGACACGTTGGAATCTACTCATCGTTGCCCCGTGCAACCGTTCTGAGTACCGCCTGACGCGAGTCGGCAGTACGCCTTAAGTGTCGCACCTCTCGGCGTATCAGCGAACTGCCGAGCACACATTCACTG
>RKRS01000220.1 GCA_007571275.1 Dehalococcoidia bacterium | reverse complement strand
CTGGATGTCAGCGTTTCCGACTATTCAGAAGCTGGCCGTGGCCAGCGACGCGGACGCGCTTCGGGTCTGGGGACGAGCGGGCTATCCACGCCGCGCCCTCTATCTACACCGCACGGCGAGGATTGTATGTGAGCAATACGACGGAGTGCTTCCCGCCGATCGCGAGATGCTCGAAGCGCTTCCTGGCATCGGCCCATTCACCGCGGCGATCGTGCTGAACTTTGGTCACGGGGTCGACGCGGCCGCAGTTGACACCAACATTACACGGGTGCTGGGACGCGTACTGTTCGGCGACCTGCAGCCGGCGCTCACAACACCGGCGAGGAACATACGCTGGGCGTCGGAACGCTTACTACCAGATAAGCAAGCGACGCGCTGGAACCCCGCGTTGATGGATTTCGGCGCGTCGATCTGCAAACCGAATCCGAACTGCGAGTCCTGTCCGTTACGCACGTTATGCGTTGCGTATGATGAGTTCCACACCGGCGCGCCAGCCGCAGTCGTGCAGGCGCAACAGCCGTTTAGCGGCTCACAACGTCAAGTGCGCGGGATGATCATGTCAATGCTGCGAAGCGCGAATGGTGGATCACTAAGCCGCGAGATAGTAATCGCGGAAGTCGCAAAGCGTGCCGGAGCCAAACGAGCGCGAGTGCTATTGGCCGAGCAGTCGCTGATTGACGATGGTCTGGTTCATTACCGCGATGCGCAACTGAGTTTAGGTTCGAGGTAGCAAGTCAGGCATCACACTTGACGACCGCTCCACAAACTTGCGTATACTCAAAGTGCCACTCGGCTGATAGGGACCCAGGGAGAACAGAGCGTCCACTGCGCCAGGCAATAGCGAAGGGAGTCTTGCTCATGGCTGACCAATTTGAAGATCGACTGCGCACAGAGCTTGCTGCGATCCAAACAGAGGTTGATCGACTCGAGCACAAACGCCGCCTGATCCAGGAATTGTTGGGCCATGAGTCCGGCAGTACGGGCAGGGCTGCGGCAAAGCCGAAGTCTGCGCCTCGACGGGCGGCTCGCAAGGGTAGCGCCGCGCCGGCCAAGCGAACCCGGCGACCACGTGGGCTGATCAGCAGTAAGGTCCGCGAATTTCTGGCAAAGCAGAGCGAGCCGGTGCACGCGACAGAAATCCTCGCGTTTCTGGAAAAAAACGACGCTGCGCCTCAGTCAGCCAAACCAATGCCGACGCTGCAATCCACACTGCAGCGGATGAAGGAAATGGGCGAGATCGAAAATCGCGGTCGCAATCGATGGGCGTTGCTCTCTGCCAGTAGCGGCAGCGATAGTCCGCCTGCGCCGATCGCGCGTAGCGATGGACCGCCGGTCGTCACCTCGACGACGACCTTCGGCACTCGTCCGCTGGGCAATTCGTAGTCGTCGCAGACGTCTACAGCCGATACGATACGGGTATCCGCCCGCCTTGCGCTACGGCGGCGGGCACCAGGCATCCGCACCTAACCTCATCAGGGAGTCAGCCGCATGTTGTTTGAGCTTCGCCAGTACACCATCAACGAGGGCCGCCGCGAAGAGTTCGTCCGCTTGATGGAAGAGCAGATCATTCCCTTCCAGACCAAGCAGGGCATGACGATCCTCGGTTCGTTCGTATCCGAGGAAGACGAGAACACCTATGTCTGGATCCGTCGCTTCCACTCGGAAGCAGAGCGTGAGCGACTCTACGAGTCGGTCTATGGATCGGACTACTGGAAGAACGAGATCGCGCCGCAGGTGGGAGAGATGATGAGCCGCGACAGCATCTCGGTCAAGCGACTCGAAGCGACCCCGCGTTCGCCGATCCAATAGTTGTCTGACTCACACCTCAGGCCAACAGCCGATCCGGGCGCCGAGCAACGAGCGGCGTCCAGCGGCGCGTTGTTCACGCGTGATGGCGAGCACTTCCGACCAACTGATCGCGCCCGCGGCCCCTGGTCGCCAGATGCGCTGCATGGCAGTCCGGTTGCAGCGCTGATCGCGTTTTGCGTCGAACAGCATCTGCATGAGCTGTCCTCGGAGAGCAACAACGCAGGCGGCGAGTTACGGATCGCGCGCCAGACGATCGACCTGTTCCGCCCCGTTCCCTATGGCCGTCTGCTGGTGGAGGTTGAGCCGATTCGCACGGGTCGGCGGCTCGTGGTGTTGCAAAGCAGGATCAGCTGTGAAGGCAAGCTGCTGACGCAGGCGACCACGCTCTGTCTTCACTCCGATGCTCGGCTCGGCTCGGTCGGCGCTGAGCACAATACTGAACCTCCGCCGCCGCCCGCTGAAGCGATACCGAACCGCGTGGACCGAGTCGGCAATCGGTGGGTGTCATATCCCGGCACACTGGAGATGCGCCACATCGTGCCGCCAGGCGGTGAACATGCGCCGGTCGTCTGGATCCGGGCTGACGCCCCTGTACTGGCCGATGCGCCCTTGTCGCCTGCGGTGCGGGCGGCCAGCATCGCCGATTTCGTCTCACCCTTCGCAAACATGCAGCCAGGCCGCAGTGGCTATGTCAATGCGGATATCACGCTGCATCTCCATCGACCTCCAGTTGGGGACTGGCAGTTCCTGCGGATCGTCTCTCGCGGCGCGGCAGACGGCGTCGCCACGGCTCAGGCCGTGCTTGGCGACGGCACGGGCGCCTACGGCGCCAGCTCAGCCGCCAGCCTGATCAATCCCTGAGAGCTTCACCAAACACACTCGGGTGGCGCAATACAGCGATGCACAATCATCCGAACGTGTTAATTTACGCGCATGGCTGGTCGCATCGTCGGTATGATCTCGGTGCTCACACTGGCGGGGGTGATCGCTGCGGTTGCGGTGCTGGTCTTGTTGGCCTTCGACTCGGAAGAGGATTCAGGCCGACGGACGGCGAAAGTCCTGGCGGAATCTGTTGCGCGTTCGCTGCTTGCCGCTGATCTGTCTTCGCTGAGCGACGAGGAAGTCAACGCACTGATTCGCATCAATGCGCCAGCAGCCGACGTCGATGAAACAGACGCGGTCGATCTGAGCTACATCTGGGTATTCAACGCAGCGGGGCGACATCTGGCGGCATCAGCCGGCGCGCGTCAGATCGGACGCGATGAGATCAACCCTGCTCGGGCGGCCATGACGCCCGGCGCAGAGACTGTCGTTGAGTCATTGCCCACTGGCATCTATGCAGGCACCGCAGCAATTCGCGCAGCGGACGGCGCCGCAATCGGAGCGGTCCGCGTCGAGTTCACGAGCAATCAGATCGGTGCGCATTTCGACATATACCGTACCGAGTACATCATTGGGGTGATCGCGCTGCTCGTCGTTTTGGTGCTCGGGAGCTGGTTCCTCGCCAGACGGTTGGCGCGTCCGATCGGAATCATGGTGCAGGCCGCCAGAGCGGTTGAAGACGGGCGGCAACCCGAACCGGCCATCGCCGCTTCGCTGCGCAACACGTCCCTGACGCGAGACGAGTATGGCGAACTGGCCGGTGTGTTCCTTGATATGGCCAGGGAGGTCGGGGCGCGCGAGATCAGACTCAACAGCCTGGTCGAGGAACGGACGCTCGAGCTGTCAGAGAAGAATCGAACGCTCGAGGATACCCAACGCGAGATTCGTAATGACCTCGAAATGGCGCACTCGGTACAGGCGGCGCTGGTCCCGTCCGATCTCCCGGAGGATCCGCGAGCTGGCGTCGCCGCATACATGACGCCGGCACTGGATGTCGGCGGCGACTTCTATGACGCCTTCATGACCGACGACGGACGACTCGCGTTCGCGATTGCTGACGTTTCCGGCAAAGGCGTCGCCTCGGCGCTCATGATGGCGGTGGGACGAGCGCTACTGCGCAGCGCCGCCAATCAGCACCCCGACCCAAGCAGAGCCATCGCCTCAACCAACGACCAGCTCTGCAGCATGAACCCCAAAGAGCTGTTCATCACCACATTCTTCGGTGTCATCGACCTGGAATTGGGCACGCTGACGTACGTCAATGCTGGGCACGATCCGCCATACATCATGCGACCCAACCAGGCGCCGGAGATGATTCCCCTGACGGGTGGAATTGCGCTCGGCGTGCTGCCTGGGCTCAACTACACCGAGACCACCATCCCGCTCGATCCAGACACGGCGCTCTATCTCTACACCGACGGCGTGACTGAAGCGGAGGACGCCAGTGGTCAGCAGTTCGGTCGCGATCGGCTCGAGGGGCAACTGGCGGAACACGCGACGCTGGGACCACAGGAGTTGATGGATACGATCCTCGCTGACTTGCGAGGCTTCTCCGGCGACGCCAAGCAGTTCGACGACATCACTTGCATGGCCTTGCGGTTCGTTGGCGGCGGAGCATTGACCGATTCCTACATTCCTGGTCAGGGAGACAGGCGCCTGGCCTCGGGCTGGAGACGGATGGTGGTGCAGCCGTCTCTCGAGAGTTCGCTGCCGCGCGTGACGGCGTTCGTCGAACGCTTCGCGGGCGCCGAGGGGATGGACGTGGGCCAGATCTATCGAATCAACCTCGCGTTGGATGAACTCCTGACCAACACGCTTGAACACGGATTCCCAAAGCGGGTCGAGGAGGCTGATATCTCCGTCGCGATTCGGAGTGAAGGCGACCGCGTGGTGGTCCGTTACGAAGACAACGGCCCCGAGTTCAACCCGCTGGAGGCGCCGGGGCAAGATACGGAGCTTGCGCTGGAAGAACGACCAATCGGCGGGCTGGGCCTGCAGCTGATCGCCGAGACATTTGATGAGGTAACCTACGAGCGAGTGGATGATCGCAACGTCACAACCCTTCATCAGAGTCGCGCTTCGTCCAATGGCGAGCCAGACTCAGATGATTCCGCCTTCCGCTGACGTAACAGAGGAGCTCCACAATGGTTGACCTGTATCCCGAATACGACGACAGCGTGTTGGTACTGAACCCGCTGGGTCGCATCGACGGCACCAACGCCAAGGCGTTTGAGGAAGCGCTACTGGGTCGGATCGCAGCTGGCGACAATCAGATTCTGATGAACTTTGAGGGGATCAACTACATCTCCTCCGCGGGGCTGCGTGTCCTGCTGATGGCCGCCAAGCGCACCGAGCAGGCACAGGGACAGCTGGCGCTGTGCGCGGTCCAGGATCACATCCAGGAAGTGTTCAAGTTCTCAGGGTTCTCCGAGATCATCCCGATCCACAGCGATCGGCCGGCGGCGCTGAACAGCTTCTAGCGTTTGTCCATCTGAGCTCGCACTACATCACCTGAACAGTTCGCCCGATGGAACGGGCGCTGTTCAGGTGATGTGGCGTATTCCCGCGCTGTTACAGGCTCAGCTCGGTTTCGAGCTTTGCAATGGCGCGCGAGATGCGATTGACCAGCTCGTCCGCCTCTTCCAGGTTGGTCACCAGTGGCGGCGCGAAGGGAATTGTCGCCCCGCCACGAGCGAGCACACCCTCATCGCGGAGGTATTGAGTCACCCGCGCTGAGACGTTGTCGGCCTCATCAAAGTCCTCGCCGGTTGCCGGGTTCTTCTTCAACTCGACAACGTGCATCATGCCGATGCCGCGTGTGTGGTTGATCGTGCGGTGCTCCTCCCGCAGCTGAACGAGACGTGAGCGGACATGCTCGCCCACGCGAGCCGCGTTCTCGACCAGGCCTTCGCTCTCGATGATGTTGAGGTTGCCGAGCGCGACGGCGCAGGAGACAGGGTTGGCGCCCCAGGTGATGCCGCCGATCGTGCCATCCTTGCCGGCCTCTTCGAAGGTTCTCGCGATGTTGTCGTTGACCAAGGTTGCAGCAATCGGCGAGTACCCGGACGAAATCTGCTTGGCGGTCGTCATGATGTCCGGCTCGACGTCGAAGTGGTCCATGCCAAACCACTTGCCTGTCCGCCCGAATCCGTTGATCACCTCATCTGCGATGAGCACGATGTCGTGCTTGTCGCAGATCTCCCGAAGCGTGCGCCAGTAAGCCTTGTCGGGCACGTAGCTGCCGTTGGCAGTCGAGATCGGCTCGGCGATCATCGCCGCGACGGTGTCAGGGCCGGCCGCCATCACCACATCCTCAATGGTGCGAGCGCAGAACACGTCGCACTCGGGGAAGGTTTTCTCGTAGGGACAGCGGTCGCAGTTGACATTCGGTACATGCAGCGAGCCCGGCACGAGCGGCTCATAGGGCGCTCGCTGGGAGTAACTGGCGGCGTTGACAGAGAGCGCGCCGGCGGTCTGCCCGTGGTACGAACCGATACGCGAGATAACCTTGAACTTCGTGCCCTTGCCGCGGATGTGGTGGTACTGCTTGGCGATCTTGAGCGCATTCTCCACGGCCTCTGAACCGCCGTTGACGAAGACCGCCTTGCGAATGGTCGAGGGAGTCAGGTCGTAGAGCTTGGAGGCCAGCGCGACAGCCGGCTCCGAGGCATAGGCGAAGGTGTTCTGGTACGCGAGCCTGGACATCTGCTCATGGGCGATGTCGGCCAGCTCGGTACGCCCGTGTCCGACCGCGTTCAGCCAGAGTCCGGACATCGCGTCGATGTACTCACGGCCCTGGTCGTCGTGCAGAAAGATGCCTTCACCCTTCTGGATAACGAGCAGTCCGTCGTCAGCAGCGAGATCGGCGTGCGACTGGGTGGGAATCCAGAGGTGCTCCAACGATTGTTGGCGAAGAGCGGCTTGGGTTGGCGTGGTCATTCAAGGTCCTGTCATGCCATGGGGTTACTGACAGGATAGGCGTTGGCGAACGCCCGGCGACGATGCCACGCAATCTTGCTGTCCGCGTATGACGGGCGCGGCACTAACGCTGGGCTGAGGTGGGCGCGCCGCGGGCGCGCAGATCGTAGGCCATCATGACAAGGTCACGGAGTCGACCGTCGCGGTCCATCACCCAGCCGGGCAACGTCGCCACCGGATGGAAGCCAAGCGACTCGAACACGGCCTGAGCGCTGAGCTGGTCGTGGGTCATCCGAGCAGAGATGCGCTCAAGCCCGATCGAGTCAGCGATGGCGAAGATCTCTTCAGCGAGGAAACGACCGAGCCCCTGACCGCGAATTTGCGAGTTCACGGTGACGCGAATTTCGCCGATATGGTTGGTCCAGCCGGCCTCGTTATGAAGCAGGGTGGCCTCGCCGACGATGTTGCCAGTGTCCATGGCGAGTACGGTGGTCGTCCGATGCTCGGCGATGTTCTCGAGCCAGCGATCGACCACCAGCTCATTGGTGATGTCCCAGGGCAGGTAGAGCAGGTCATTGGTTGAGAGGGAGCGGGCGAAGGCGAGGAAGCGGGCGCGATCGTCGGCGCTCATCAGGCGCATATCGATCTCGTGGCCGCCGCGCAAGGTGGCTCGGCTGGGATATCGCCGCGCGATCAGGGCGGCTTGGCGGGCGGATGCTTCGGTGGTCATCGATCTACTCCCGTTTCACAGTCCTGGACGTTGCTGCTCGTTCACGAGTCGCGGAGTCATCGCGTGCGCGCAGAGTATCACTGTGCACGCGGGAACGACGCGTGATGTTTCGATCGCGTCTGTTGCGCTGGAGGTTAGCTGGACGGCGGGCGCCAGCGAGTCGTCTTGGGTTGTAGACGCGCGCCGCGGTCGGCGGCCGAATCAATCTCGAGGGTGACATCATCACCCGGGTACATCGTGCCCTGTCGCACGACGCGGGCGTACAACCGCGAGCGACCTGGATGAGTCGCCTGATTGATGCGGTTGAAGTCGCCATCACGGAAACAGTGAGCGATGATCCGGCAGGGCGAAGCGTATGAGGTGATCTCCACCACAACCTGCTCGCCAAGATGGAGTCGTGAGCCTGGCACGAGCTTTTTCCAGTCGATGCCGCGAATGGTGACGTTCTCGCCAGTGGCGCCGGGGCCGATCTGGTGGCCGTCAGCTCGCAGGCTGTCGAGAATCTCCGCCGAAAACAGGCAGACCGCGCGTTCCGTGCCGCCGTGATGTCGACGGTCGCGCTGGCGGTCGCGGGTCAGACCGTACTCGTTGACAATGGCTTCAGGCACGGCGCGTTTGGGCACGCCGCCCGCTGAGACGTTGAGTTGTTCAATCCGCCCGACGGTCCGGGCAGTCGGTCCCGACATGGCGACACCTCTCAGACAGGTATGTTTGCCCAAGTCTAGTGAGTCACACGCGCCAGTAGGCGATCATGCCGTCGATGTACAAGACGCGCAGCGCGGTCAGCATGCCCGGCAAGAGCTGGACGCGCTGCGGCTCCGACACGCCTGTAAAGAGGTCTTCGAGCAGTGTCCGGACAGTGCTACGGCCATCAATTCGAGAGGCCAGAGCCGCCACGACCATCGAAATCGGCGCGCCCTGCGGTCGGGACGGGGACGATATCACTGCGCCCCACTCGAACTGTCCGTCACCGATGACTGGCTTGCGTGCTAGCTCGACGCCATCGGCGAGGCTGGGCACGGCTTCGAGCATGGGGCTACGGTCGGGCCAGGCGGTGTCGATCAGCCGCGTCATCTCAGCGGCGCGTCGAGCGCGCTCGGTCTCGACGGCGGCGACTCCCTCAACAAAGTCAGCAGGCGCTTCGCCGCGCTCCAGGACCACCCGCTCGTAGCCCTGGGGCGGCTGTCCGGCGACGGCGGCGATAAACGCCTCGCGCGGAGAGATGTCATCGGGGTGCTGGACAATTCTGCGCGCTTCCCAGAAGTAGGAGTCGGAGGTGCGATTGGAGGCGTAGAACAGCGCCGCCATCTCGCGGAACTGATGGTATTGCTGCATGTAGAGCTGGGAGTAGACCTCGGCGGCGGGAACGCGCATTTCAGGTTCGCGCAGGGCCGAGGTCACATAGGCCGAAGCCAGCACCGCCGACGACATGGCCAGATGCACACCAGAAGAGAACAGCGGATCGATGAAGCAGGCGGCGTCGCCGACCAGGATGAAGCCGTCGCCGACCAGACGCTGCGCGGTGTAGGACCAGTCACGGATCACACGCGGCGATTCCAGCAGATTGCCTGGAGCCAGCATCTCGGCCGTGCGGCCGGTCATCGATAGCTGTTCGCGGTAAAACGCCTCAGTATCGCGTTCCGCGAGTTGAGCGCCGCCCCAGGCAGCGTCGACGACGACGCCGACCGACATGACATCGTCAGGCAGGGGAATCGCCCAAGACCAACCGTGTTCGTAGGCCTCGATGAAGATATTGCCAGTGTCGGGCTCGGGCAGGTGGTCAGCGCCGTGGAAGTAGCTGTAGACCGCCAGATTGCGGAAGAACTCGTCGTGCGTGCGCAGATCAAGGCGTCGCGCGAGGAACCCGTTCTGGCCACTGGCGTCGACGATCCAATCCGCCTGATGCACTTCCTGCCGGCCGTCGGCCGATTCGACCGTGACCGACGTTGGCTCGCTGGTCTCAACCTGGGCGTCAACCACGCGGCAGGCCTGGCGAACGTTGACGCCGTTCCGCTCGGCGTTGTTGAGCAACATCTGGTCGAAGGTCGGTCGCCAGACCTGGTAAGCGTGCGGATAGGTGGCATTGGTCTCGGCGAAACGCCAGGACCACGGATCGGGATCACGACCCCAGACCATCGTGGCGCCGTACTTGGGGGTAAAACCGGCCGCTTCGATCTCCTCGATCACGCCGAGCGTTTCGAGGATCGGTATCGAAGCCGGTAGCAACGACTCGCCAACGTGCTCGCGGGGAAATACCTCGCGCTCGAAGAGCGTGACGTCGAAGCCCTGTCGGGCGAGTAACGTCGCAGACGTCGAACCACCGGGCCCACCGCCAATGACGATCACACGCTGAACGTCCCGCTCTGACATAGCGTCAGCGTACCGCTGTCAGCGGCGAGGGGCTGAGACGATGGACTCTTCCTGGCCGCAGGTGTCGAGGTAGGGTTGGACTGGGGTGCTGAACAGGGCATCGAGGTCGAAGGTGTAGGTTTTCATGGCTGTCTCGTCTACGACGAACGAGAAGGTAACGGTCTCTGCATCTTCGGACCGTCGAAAGAACTCGTCCTGCGCTTGCAATTCCGCCGGAGCGAATATATGTCCATGGCTAACTGACTCATCTGGAGCTGTGAGGTTCCAGATGAGTGCTTGTCCGTCCTCACCGTCGAAGGCAATATGGACGCGGGCGCCGTCGGGAGTGGCCACATAGGTATCACTGAAGAACTCGACGCCTAGCTGAACTGGGAAATCGGAATCCAGCTTCGAGCTGGATGCTTCCGAATCATCGATGGTGGCGCAGTAGACGGTGACACTCGCGAGAGCCGGCGATCCCTCACTCAACCCCCCAACCGCGTTTACCATTACTGTTGCGGCCACTACAGAGCTCTGCGCGTCTTCACTCACGTAACCGCTGTATTGAGTAGACATGAGAGTTTGGGGCGGTGGCTCCGCCGCGACACAGCGGTTGAGGTCTGGCTGCGCTGGGGTCTGGAGGAGGCCGCGGGTTGGGAGGTCAGGGAGCTGGTCGTCGTCAACGGTAAAGGTGACGAACTCGGCCGACTCAAGAGCAGCGACGAGAGCGGTGCTGCCTGAGGCGCTGATGTCTACTTGAACATCAGAGTCGCTGTGCTTGGTCCAGCGACCTCCGCCTGAGTCGCCGGTTGAGGTGACCCATTGGACGTTCGATGGGCCGACTGCGCCCAATGCCGTTCCCTCTGCAGCGGAGTAAAAGAGCCTGGCGGTGATCCGGTTGCGAGGCCAAGTAGGCGGGCGTTCGCCAGCGCTCTGATTGAAGCTCGGCCCCTCCTCCAGGCAAGAGATGAACAGACGCACTTCACGTCCTGCGTCAGTCGCCTGACTCCCGATCATGATTGCGCGCAACTGCGGGTATTCCGCATACCTAAGAATGTTGAACGAAATCCCCCCGGGCAGCGAGAGCAGTCTGGGTGCTTGCTCTGGGGCGGTTTGCTCCACCTGTGAGGCTGTGGGGATGGCGTCGTTGCAGGCGACGCTGAGCAGGGACAAGGCCAAGACCAGGGCGAGAGTGAGCGAGGCCCGCGCCGTGTGAATGCGGCCCCAGTCTGGGTATCGCTGAGAGAGGGAGTGAATCAATGATGGCACGATAGCCTCCTATTGGGGGGCAAAATCAACGGCGGGGAGCAGCGACGACGGGCTCTTCCTGGCCGCAGGTGTCGAGGTAGGGCTGGACTGGGGTGCTGAACAGCGCGCCGAGGTCGAAGGTGTGGGTTTCCTCTAGCTCATCACCTTCGAACTTAAAGGTGACTTCGCTCGCGTCTCTGGCCTGGCGAAGAAAGTCTTCATTGGCTTCTTGACCCGTTGGTATTATGTCCCCAACCCACCATTGACCCGGCTCCCGGACGCGCCAGTCGACTTCCTGGAAGGTTCCGCCGTCGAGCGCGACACTGACGCGGAATCCCGACCATTCGTCGCGTGTATCTCCCCAGAACCCGATCACAAGATGGACAGGTCTGTCGCTCGCGCTCTCCCAAATGGACGTTTCCGGACTGTGCCAACGACCGCAAGCGACACGCAGATAGCTCTCGAACGACCCAGAATCGCTGACAGCAGCCACAACCTGATGGTGACCGTGCTCTGGATAGTAATACGCGCTGTATATGGTCGACGTGTCTGATTCAAGAAGTGGTTCCCCAGCGGCACAGCGCTCCAGCTCTGCCTGGACGGGAGTCTGGAGGAGGCCGTGGGTTGCAACGCGAACACTACCACCGAAGATGGTAAATTCGACAAAGTCGGCAGACTTGAGAGCTTCCAGGAGGGCTGCGGCTTCGTCAGCGTCCACTGGTGTAAGGCCGCCAAAAAGGCGCTCAAACTCCTCAGGCCAGATCCATATGCCGCCGCCAGACACGCCAGTTGAGGCAACCCACTCGACGTTCCTTTTCTGACCTAGCTTAGACAGGCCGTAGTACCTCAGCGACAGGACGGTCTTGTTTGTGGGGTAAGCGGAGAGTAAGTAGTCTCCGTCACCAATAGAATGCAGACTTTCTTTCTTACAAAAGACTGTCAGAGTGAGGTCTTGATCGTTTCCGATCGGGGAAGTTATATGTACGGAGACGACGCGATCTCTTACAACGGGGTCTATGACGTTAGAAGTGGTCGCGTAGAACGATATCTGAGGGTGAAGTGGGGCAGGAGCCAAGATTTCTGCATCGGGTGGCAGCGCTGTGGGGATGGCGTCGTTGCAGGCGGTAGCGAGCGCAGACGCAGTGACAGCGAGGATGAGAACGAGCGAGGCCCACGCCGCGCAGGTGCGGCGCAGGCCTCGCTGCGTGGTCGTCTGTCTACCTATCTCGGGGGGAGGGGTAGACATGCTGGTGTTCCTAGTCGCCTGAGAGCGGCGCGCCGGTCTGAGTGTCGACCTCGAAGGCGCCCTTGAGGTCGAGCTCCTTGCCCATCTCGCGGACGGCGGGAATGACTTCCTCGCCGAACAGGCGGAGCGAGCGCATGGCGTCTTCGTGGTTCATGGCGCCATCGCCGTCCCAGAAGAAGATGTTGCCGGGTCGCAGTTCCTCGAGCACATGGCGGATCTTGGGAATGACCGTCTTCGGCGTACCGGTGATGATCGAGTACTTGTTGACCTGCTCTTCGTAGGTGCCGAAGGCGTCGGCGTCGCGCTTGTCCTGCTCGGCTTCCTTCTCGGCGAGGGCGGCGTCGCGGGCAGCCTGGCGACCACGCGCGGCGGCGGCGAAGGTCGTGACCGTCGGCAGCAGCTGCGTGCGTGAGGTCAGGCCGGGCAGATTCTGCAGGTTGCTGCGCACGGTGCCCTGGTTGCCCTCAAGGAACGGGTTGGCGGGGCCGGAGATGTACTTGCGACCCGCCTCTTCGGCGAGTTCCTCGGTCTCGTCGACGTGCACCTTGAACAGGTAGCCATGGTGCTCGGTCGAGGCCTCGTAGCCGTTTTCCTGAGCGACTTCGTCGTAATACTCGAACGATTTCTTGGTCGGTTCGATCTCTGTCGCAAGCATCACGTAGGGGTAGCGATGCTCGGCGCACCACTTGACGGTGTTACGCGACATCACGCCCGGGATCCAGATCTGCGGGTGCGGCTCCTGGTAGGGGCGGGCCCAAGGGTTGACGTAGCGATACTGGTAGTGCTCGCCTTCCCAGCGGAAGGGGCCGGGAGTTGACCAGGCCTTGACGACGAAGTCGTGGGCCTCCTGGAAGCGTTCCCAGTTGAAGGGCGACTGGGAGTTGTGAGCGACCGACTCGCGGCCGGTACCGCGCACCCAGCCGGTTACCAGGCGACCGCGTGAGATCATGTCGATCTCGGCCAGCTCCTCAGCCAACCAGAGCGGGTCTTCCCAGATCGGCAGGACGTTACCGAGCAGAACGATCTTGGCGCGCTTGGTGATGCGGGCGAGGATCGCTGCTTCAACGTTCATCACGCCACCCATGCAGAAGGGTGTCGAGTGATGCTCGTTGAGCATCAGCCCGTCGAAGCCCATTTCTTCCGCGTAGACCTTCTCGTCGAGGTAGCGGTTGTACAGCTCCGCGCCGATGCGGGGGTCGTAGTCCCCGTTGGTCATCCCCAGGTCTTCGATCTCACGCCCGGTCGCGCCGACCCAGCCTGACTCGAAGTCCTGATATGGACGTTCCGTGAAGTAGCCAACGAACATGGTTCCGGTTCCTGTTCCTCCGACTCAGCGTCCAGTTGCGTGGGTCGGATATCCATTCTCCAAGATGATAGGTGATCCGCAGCCGCTCAGAGGCTGCCGATGAACGAGGTCACGGCGTCAGCCGTGGCCTGCGGGTTCTCCAGCTCGACGAGGTGTCCCAGTCCCTCGAGCACCTGAATGCGGCTGTTGGGCAGGTTCGCGTCGTACACCTCGGCGACGCCGATCGGGACGACGCGGTCGTTCTCGCCCCAGAGCAACAGCGTCGGCGTCTCGACCTCAGACAGCAGATGTGGCAACTGACGGTTGAACATCCACGGCTTCCAGGTCAGCCGCGCGGTCATCTCACGCGAGAAGTCCCACAGTTCCTTGAGCTCTGGCGCTGCTTCGTCGCCAAAGACTTCGGCGTAGGCCTCGTCCGAGGAGAAGCCGAGCTTCACGTATTCCTCGAACTCGTAGAAGATCACGTCGGCGATTTCGCCCTCTTCCGGCTGGACACCGGCGGCGCCAACCAGCGTCAAGCTGTCGAGTCCGTGCAGGTGCATCGAGGCAAGCTCGGCGGCGACCCAGCCGCCAAAGCCCATGCCCAGCAGATGCGCGTCGCTGTCGATGCCCATCTTGTGGATCGCGCTGTGCAGCATGATCGCGATGTCGCGCGGGTGTCGAGCCCAGGCAGGGCGCTCCGACTGTCCGTAGCCGGGCATGTCGATGGCGGTCACGGTGTGGTTGGCGGCCAGCAGATCGTAGAAGGGGATCCAGCCTGGTCCGGTCGAGTGGTGCAGCACGACAAGATTCGGTCCACTGCCATCTTGCAATGCATTCACTTTGAGTCCCGAGACCTCGGTGACGATCTGCGAATGAGTTTCGGCCTGTGTAGTCATACGCGTGCTCCTGACAGTGTTTCCGGCGGTATCGATTCAGCTCGGATGTGTAGGCCAGCGCCGCACTTGCGATCTGATGTGATCTCCAGTGGGACAACTAGTTAGGCACAGGCTAAGCGCCGATCGGGACAGAGGCAACTGAAGCGACAGAACGACAGGGCGTCCGCGCGCCGGCGTCGGACAATACGCGCAGTCGTAACATTGCAGCATCATGCTTGGACTCTTCCGTCTGCTGAGACTGGCCGCCTTACGCGAACTGCGCGGCGGATGGATGCTGATGATCGGCGCGGCGTCGTTGCTGATCATCGCGGCCGGACTGGTCGCGTTACCACTCGTCTTCCGAGCCGCCTCCGCTGATCTCGCCCTGCGTGAACTGATCGAACAATCGCCCCGAGCCGCGACCTTCGCCGACCACGCGCGCGCCTTCCGCCCCGCCGAGATTGAGGACTTTGAGGCGGTCGATCAGCTCGCGGAAGAGATCGGCGCCCAGCATCTGGGACAATTTCCCGACTTTCTGGGCGAGACGCGTCGGATCATGGAAACGCCGCGCTCCTTTGCCAACTTCACTCGTCTGGACAACGATCTGAACGAGTCGCTGCTCGCCTATCTGATGAGCTTCGAGCAGCTGGAACTCCATGCCCGACTGGTTGACGGCGACTGGGCTCGTGGTAGCGATCAGGCGGTGATCGGCGCCGAGCTTGCCGAGGACGTGGGACTGGGCGTCGGTAGTGTGGTCAGCTTTGACGGGGGCCAACGATTCACGATCACGGGCATCATCGAGCCGCTTGCTGCCGACGTGACTGGCGTACTCGCGTTTCACTACACCGACGTCTGGTTCGATCTGCAGATCAACCTCACCGCGGGCGGCGTTGAGGAACCGTACTTCGGTCTGTTTGTCAGCCCGGCCGCGCTGGAAGCATTTGGCGAGCCGGTCACGCATCGGATGCGCACCGAGCTTCGAACTGGCGCGCTGAACTCGGACCAGGTGGACGATCTACTCGAAGCGCTCAGCGCATGGATACAGCAATCGAGCCGACTGGAGGGCGGATCGGCGGGAACTCTGCTGCTGCGCGCCCTGCAGACCTTCGCCCGACAGGCCCACTTCTCGGCCGGGCAATCATTGCTCGCCGGATTGCAGATCGCGGCGGTGGCCATGTTTGGCGTGGCGCTGGTTGGTCGGGTGATGGCCCAGCGGACACGGGTCGACCGTGAGCGCCTGGCCGCCCGCGGCGCGCGCCCCTGGCAGCAGGCGGGTGCGCAGGCGATCCTCGGTGGGATCGCCGCCGTTCCGGCGGCGCTGCTCGGCGCTCCGCTGGCCGCGTTCGCGCTGAGCCATGCCGGACGCCTTGGCGCAGTCTCGCGGGTTTCGGGCGGCGAACCGTTCGACACACGCCTGACCTGGGAAGCGTGGGCGCTCGCGATCGCCGGCGCGTTGATAGCCTGGATCGCTTTCGCCGCTCCAGCCTGGTTCGATGCGCGACAGCGCGCGAACCAGCGGGTCGCCACCGCGCGACCACAGAGGCAGTCCCTGATCCAGCGGGCCTGGCTGGATGTCGCTCTATTGATATTGGCCGCCGTCCTGTTTCTGCAGTTCGAATCGGAAGCGTCGGGCGGCGCGCTCGCGGCCTTTGAGTCCGAGGGGATCAATCCCGTCCTGATGCTCAGTCCCGGCCTGCTCTTGCTTGGCGCGGCGCTCACGATCATGAGGCTGGCGCCTCGCATCTGGGGGCTGACCGCCGCTGCGCTGTCCAGAGCGCCGATTCCCTCCTGGCTCTATCTCGGTCTGCTCAATGTCGCGCGGAACCCGACTGGACCGATGCTGTTGACCGCATTGGTCGCATTCATCACGGCGGTCGGGCTGATCTCCGCGACGTACGCCTCGACGATCCGGACGGTCGAGCGTGAGCGGATTGAGTACGCCATCGGTTCTGACATTCGCGGGGTATCGATTGGCGGCAATCTGTCCTATTCGACCATCTCCCGAGTGACGGAGCCGCTGGACCGTCGCGAGGGGATCAGCGCCGTGGCGGCGTATCGCGGCATCGGCGCGATTGGTGGAGATCGGGCGGGGAGCCGCGTCGTGATGCTGGGGCTGGAGACCGCCCAATTGGACGAGGCCGTCAGACTGGATGATGGCCTGTTGGGGATGCCGTCCGACGACTTGATTCGCGCGGTCGCGCGTGAGCCAGGTCGGGTGGGTCAGACGTTGCCCGACGGCGTCGACGCGCTCACGATTGCCGTGCGCAGCGATCCGGGCAGCAGCAACCTCGAGCTGGCCGCACGGGTACTTGACAGTCGCGGACAGGTGCACATGCGCCAATTCCGAACCAACACCAAATCGACAGTGGATGCGGATCTGACGACCATGCGCGCGCCGCTGGGTGGGCTGACACAGCCGCTACGGATTGCGGCGATCATTCTCCGACCGCAGGCGCGGGTCGTGCGCGCGCCCACCGGGACGCTGTACATCGAGGAGATCACGGCGCAGATCGGCGATGAGGCGATTCCTGTTGAATCGTTCGACCGCGCCGGGCCGTGGATTGCCGCATCAGGCGGAACGGGCGAGGATCGGATTGAATTCGCGGGAAGCGCGCTCCGTTACCACTGGTCTCAATTGGGCCCAAACGATGAACGCATCATCGTTCGGGAATCACCGAATCTGCCAGTCAATGCAGCGATGGATCAGAGGTCGATGGAGGCGGCCGGCCTGCATATCGGGGATGTGGTCTCGATTGAGCTCAACAACGCCAGCATTCCCGTACGGATTACGGCGGCGGTCGACTACTTTCCCACGCTCAATCCGGCGCAGGGCGGATTTCTGATTGCGGATGTATTGGCTCTGCGCAGCGCGGCGCTGGTGTCTGCGGCGCAGGCCGTGCTGCCAATCACCGAAGTCTGGGCGGCGACCGATAGTAATGTGGGACGACTCATCGCGACCGAGTTGCTGGACGATGTCTATCTCGCCAGCTCGGTGCTCGACGCCGAGGCGCAGATCAATGCTGGCGAGCAGGATCCGTTTCGTTCCGGTGGCGCGGCGGCGCTGTTTGTCGTTGGCTTCATCGGACTGTTGGTCGTGGGATCGGCGGCGCTGATCTTCACGCTCGCAGCGGCAGGCGGTGAGCGTGCGCGCGAGTTCGCTCTGATGCGCACTGTCGGAGCGGGACGCGGCGGCCTGACCAGTCAGGCGGCGGTTGAGGTCGGACTCGTACTCGCCGTGGGCGTCGCGCTGGGATTCGGACTGGGGCGCGTGGTAGCCGGCGCGTTGTTGGCCTTCCTCGATGTCACGGCTGAAGGCGTTGCGGCGGCGCCACCGACCGCGCTATCTATCGACTGGGTGTTGGCGGGAGTCGGCGTGGCCGTGATCATTGCCTGCACGATCCTCGGAACGGCGGCGATTTCGCGCTGGGCGACCGGCCAGGACGCAGCCCCACTCCTGCGGGAGGGCGCGGACTGATGGCCCAACAAACACCGACGCCACGCGGCGAAACCGCGCGTGAATTGGCGCGCCTGGCGATTCGGCGAATCGGCTCAGCGCCGAGATTGTCGGCGGTGTTACTGATCGGCGCGCTGCTTGCAGTCGGGTTGGCCAGCAGCGCGCCCGTCTTCATTGAGGCGGTCCGCGACCTCGGCTTGCGGCAAACCATCGCTGACGCAGAACCAGAAGCGCTCGACCTGCGATTCGTCCGTACCAACGTGACTGCGAACGCTGAGTCCGTCGACTCTGTGGAGTCATTGATCCAGGACGAGGTTGGCATTGCCGCCGAGTCGCTGATCGTCGGTCGGATGGCGGCCATGCGGACGGGCGGATACGTGCTGCGCACGGACGATGAGCCGTTCGACTCGCCGGACGCGTATCACGCCAGCTTCGCCACCCAGACGGACGCCGAAGACGGTTACGACATTGTCGAGGGTCAGGCGCCACAAGAAGCCCGTGACATCCTCGAAGTGGCCGTCGAGTCCGAACAGGCGCGGACGTTTGGGCTGGGCATCGGCGATGAACTGCTGGCTCAGCCATTCTGGCTAGGCCAGGCGCACGAGACGCGCGTCAGGGTGGTGGGGTTGCTGAGCCCGTCAGAAGATGTGCGCCACTGGTCAACGCTCGATCCAACCTACCTGCCGATTGCCGCGCGCGATTCCGAGCTGCGTTTCTGGACGACCCGCGCAGGCATTCTGGGCATACTCGCCGACCAGTCGCCGACGCTCCGGTTGACCCTGCTACAACGATTCCACACAGACCTGACCGGCGCGTCGGCGGCTGAGGCCTCAGCCGCGGCCCAGGCGCTGGAACAGATGACCCGTCGGATCGCGCAATCGATCGAGGGCGTCCAGCAGGAGACCGAACTGGTCGATACCCTGCTGGGCTTCAGCAGCCGATTCCAGTTCGCGCAGTCAACGTTGCTGATGATCGTGCTGCAGCTGGTTGGCGCGGTGCTGGTCTATGCGGTGATCGCCGCCGCGATGCTCGCCGAGCAGCGGACGGAAGACACGGCCTGGCTGCGATCACGGGGCGCGCGTCAGCGCGACGTCGCGCTGCTGCACATCGTTGAAGCCGCGATGCTGACCGCGCCGGCAATCGCGCTGGGCCCGTTGATCGGCATGGGCCTGGTCAGTCTGCTGGGCTTCGTCTCGCCGTTCGACGAGGCGTTGGCGGCGACGAACGCCGGGCCATTCCTGCCAGTCTCGCTGCCCGCCGAGTCCTGGTACCTGGCGCTCGGAGCGGGCGCGTTGGCGCTCCTGGCGCAAGCCGTCCCGACCTACCGGGCGACCAGGCAGACGATGGTCACCACGCGCCGTGAACGCGGCCGCCCGCCGACGTCGTGGACACAGCGGGCGTTGATCGACGCGGCGATTGCGGGGCTCGGCGCGCTGCTGATCTTCGAGTTGCAATGGGCGGGCGAGCCGATTGACTCACCGCTCGTCGGCGAGACTCGGCTGGACTGGTTGGCGGTGGCGACGCCCACGGTGCTGCTCTTCGTCGTCGGGCTAATCGTGCTGCGTCTCTTCCCGCCGGCGATGCGGACACTGGCGCGACTGGCGTCACCGTGGCGCTCGCTGACCCTGTTACTCAGCGCGTGGTATCTGGGTCGGACGCCGACGCATTACGCGCGGACAGTGCTCTTGCTGACAATCGCCGGTGCGCTGGCCGTCTTTGCGGCCTCGTTTCGGACCACACTGGACACGTCATACGACGATCGCGCCTTGCATGCCGTCGGAGCATCGGTCCGCCTCGCAGAGCCATTTTCCGTGGACATTCCGTTCGAGCGAATTGAGCAGGTCAGCGGCGGAACGGTAGCGCGACTCAAACGGATCGCCGGGGCATTCGATGGCGATGAAGATTCGGGCAGGCTGCAGATCGGCGCGCTCGACGCGGCAGTTGTGGCGGAACAGTTGGCGGAGCGCGACACTGACTGGGCGCTACCGCCCGCTGATCTGGCGAGCATCGCCACAACACTGGATGCAACCGATCGGGCAACGATTGCAGACTTCGGCGGCCTGCTTGAGCTTCGTGTGGCGATTGTCTCCCTCAGCCAGGACACGCCCGTCGGGATCAAGGTGCTGGACGCCAACGGGCGCTATTGGTGGTACCTGATCGACGTGCTCTCGGTGGAGGATGCGCAACCGATGGCGGAGTTCGTCACGCTCTCCGCACGACTCGGGCGGCAGCCAAACGCCTATCTGCCGCTGGAAGGGGCGCGTCCGGTCCAGGCGGCCAGCAGATTCCGTCCAGGCGTTACCGACCGTCCGGCTGCGCCGCTGACGCTGATCTCGCTCGATTTGGCATCGACGCGCGCCGCTGGAGAGATCGTGCTGGACGATCTGGTCTATCGACATGCGGGTGAGAGCCAGCAGCTGGCGGACTTTACGTCGGATCGATGGGAGGCGACTCCGCTGCTGGTCGGGGAAGAACCGCTTGATTTCTTCCTCGTCGCCGAGTCAGGCGCGCGCTACGCCTGGAACGCCATCCCGGCATCGCTGCGAGGTGTTCGTTACATCGCCGAACGAAACCCACTGCCCGTGTTGTTATCGGTCGAAGCGATGCAGCAGGGACGATTGCAGATCGGCGAGACCGTGAGGATTCGGGTCGGGCCGACGCCGATGACATTCGAGGTGGTTGGCCAGTTCGAGACGTTCCCGAGCTACGACGCGCAACGCGATGACCCACTGGTGTTGGTCGACCGTGCGGTGCTGGTCGAGCGTTTCTATGGCAGCGCCGCGGCAGGGGTGGCGCTCGCCGTCAGAGATGAGCTCTGGGTATCGGCGCCGCTCAATCAGTGGGACGAGCTGTTGGTCGAGTACGGGGCGCCGCTCGCGTCCGGGGCGATTGCCACCACTGAGAGCGCTCGGGCGGAGCTTGCCGCTGACCCGCTGATCATCGCCTCCTGGAACGGCGTCTTCATCGGCGCGGTCGCTGCGGTCGCCATTGCGTCCGCATTCGGGTTGATCGTGCTGACCGCCGTAACGGCGCAGGCGCGACGGGTGGAGTTTGCCGTCTGCCAGAGCGTCGGTATGAGCATCCGCCAAATTCTCAGCCTGATTGCGCTCGAGCAGCTGTGCGTCATCGTCATCGGTTTGGGCGCGGGCCTGATCGTCGGAACGCAGGCGGGCGCGATCCTGTTGGACTTCTTCGCGCTCACACCGGATGGGCGCGATGTCGTGCCGCCGCTGGAGTTCATCATCGACTGGCGTGGCGTCGGCATCCTGTTCGGCGCGCTGGTCGCGCTGTTCGCGCTTAATCTGGGCGCGTTCCTCTGGTTCCTGCGGCGGATCGAGCTACATGGCGCGCTCAGACTGGCCGCCTAGCGAACGCGATGGCAAACTACGGCGCGATGCCGAGCGTGCGTTGGATTTGTCGGACGTGGAAGAGCTGGTGATCGGCGACGGTCAGGGCGATGGTCCGTAGGGACATATCGAGCACATCACCGTCAAGCTCGATGTTGGCCGGCTCCCGCAGTTGGTCACTGGTCAGATCGGCGATCAGGCGCTCGGTGTCCTCGCGCACGCTGGTCAACGCCCAGCGGAGCTCGGGCAGGGAGGCTTCCGACTGTGTGTCGGGCAGCGTGACGCCGCCGACCCGCGGGATGGACAGCTGCGGAGCGACCTCACGCCGCAACAGCATCAGCTGCGGATGCAACCAGCGTTCGGTGTGAACCACGTGCAAGAGGATCTCGCGGACCGACCATTCGTTGGGCGCCAGTCGCTCGCTGAGGCGGTCGTCGGAGCAAGCGTCGAGCAACGTTCGCATCTCCTCGAAGTTCTGGGCGAGCGCGGCCTGGATGTTTACAAAGTCAGCGATGACGTTTACCTCAACCTGTTCCGACCAACTGCGTGTTGGCTAACAGTGTCTGTGAGCGGCGGCGGCGGGACAACTCACTGAGCAACGTACGCAAAAGGCGGCGCACTCTATGGCCAGAGTCCGCGAGATTCCGTCCCGAAACGAACAACTCGCGCTCGAACCGACCATCTCCGCCGCGCACCGCGCCGAGCTCGCGAAGGGCGCAGCGGAGTGGGACGCCTACGCATTTTTCGACGCGCACGAGACATGGGAAGAGATCTGGCAGGTCGAGCGACGTACCATTCGCAGCTTCTATCAGGGATTGATCCTGCTCGCAGCCGGCCTGCACCACTGGACGGGCACGCATCGACCACGCGGTGTGCGAATCAAACTGGCATCTGGAATTGAACGCCTGGCGCCATACGCGCCGTCGTATCTGGGAGTAGATGTGTCGACGATGATCGGCGATGCGGCGGCTCTCCTTCGCCAGGCTCCCGACCATCCAGCCGTGTTGGCGAACACGCCGCTGGATCGTTTCCCCCCGTTTCGTTGGGCTGTGACGGACGGCGGGGCGCTCGGAGCCTTGCGTGTGCGGCGGCTGCGCGCGGCGGCGCAGTTGCCCACACGCGGCTCCGAGCTGGCTTCCGGGCTGGACCTCCATGCGGAACTGTCGGAATTGGGTGGCTCATGCAATCTCACGCAGACGCCGCAAGCGGTACCAACTGGCATCGCCTGCGCGCCGCCGCCTGGTTGCGAGATTCAGATCCGGCCACGCTCCGGACTCTGGCGACGCGGCGTTGAAATCGGCTGGGGCACGGTCGACGCCGACTATCGCGGGGAACTGTTGGTTTCGATGTCGGTCCGCGATCCGTCGGGAGATGGATACCGGATCGAACAGGGCGACCGAATCGCCCAACTGGTCGTCGCGCCGGTGGTGCTTGCGCCGGTCGTCGAGGTCGACATACTCGATGAGACCACGCGGGGCGCAGGCGGCTTCGGTTCCACGGGCCGTTGACCGATGGCAACGGTGGCGTTGATCGCAGTCGGTGGCGCGGTTGGATCCACGTTCCGATATCTGCTCAGCAAGTGGATTGGTCAGCCCGACGGACTGCCGCTCGGTATTTTCGCCGTCAATCTGATCGGCGCGCTCCTGCTCGGTCTGCTGGCCACGCTGTTCCTTGAGCGGGTCGATATCTCGCCCAATCTCAGACTCGCGCTCACTGTCGGATTACTCGGCGGATTCACGACGTTTTCGACGCTTTCGGTCGATTCGCTGCACTTGCTCAATGAGGGTCGCTGGGGCTGGGCGTTGGCCAATCTCGTCGTCTCGGGAGTCGGCGGACTAGCTGCAGCCTGGATCGGACAACAACTCGCGCGTCTGTGAGGCCAACGACTGACTGTCGCCTGCTCCGCATCCAAGCCGCGAATGCGTATAGAGTGGCAACAGGCGACGGGGCGGTTGTGTCACTGATGTTTCAATATTGTTGGCCTGCTCGGCGGCACGTCGGTGTCGCTGCATGTGTCATTTCTCTGTTCATCCTGAGTCCTGTTCTGTTTGCCGGCTGCGGTCTGTTCGGCAGCGACGAGCCCGCGCCACAAGTTGTCGAACCGCCCGAGACGACAACGAGCGGGGACGAGGCCACCACGACTGTCGAATCCGAGCAAACAACGCAACAGCAGAACCAACCAACCCAGGCAGTCGCCGTCACGACCTCACCGTCCGAGGACGAAGAGCAGCAAGCGCAAACGACGACCGTCAGCACAGCAAGCGAAGAGCAGGCCGACCCGGATATCTACATCGTCCAGCCGGGCGACACGCTCGCACAGATCGCCGATCGGTTGGGTGTGCGAATGGATGATCTGATCACGCTCAACGGCATTCAGGATCCTGATTTGATCCAGGTCGGCCAGGAGCTGCAGATTCCCAGCGTTGAGCCGAGCGTCGACGCGGTCAGCAGCTCCGACGACGCGCAACCGGCATCGTCGGAAGAGGCGGACGAACAAGAGCAGGCTGACGCAGCAGAGCAATCCGATCTGCCCGACGTCGAGCTACCAACCGTTGCCGTACCGGCGGCGACGCCGACACGAGTGGCGTATAGCCAATTCCCTCAACCTGGACCTGATCAGACCACCGACACGAT
Source organism: Dehalococcoidia bacterium (assembly GCA_007571275.1). Taxonomy (GTDB): domain Bacteria; phylum Chloroflexota; class Dehalococcoidia; order Bin125; family Bin125; genus Bin125. The sequence continues at coordinate 12,363 of RKRS01000220.1, read as the reverse complement.
TCCTGATGCGCCGTCGAACTTCCTCCAGTATGGCGCGGCGGCGTTGCCGTGGTTGCACGGGGTGTACGAGATCGAAGAGATCATCGAGCTGTTCAAGGCCTGGCCGATGCCAGCGCTGGCGGTCGGCAATGATCGGATCGTGCTGATCGACACGCAGGAGCAGGGCGCATTCTCGGTCTCGATCGTCTACACGAATCCAAACTCGTTCGGCGCCGTCGTGCCCTATTCCAACCTCGTCGTCTATGACCCAGCGCCTGGTGACTGGTCTCGCTACCGCATCGCCTATGACCACGCGCAAGCCTACGCGCGTGAGGTGCAGGGCATTCAGCAACTCAGCGACGATGACATGACCGGGGATGAATTCCGCGATTTGACATTCCGGGAAATCACCTGCGACGACAGCGGCTGTGTCAGCAGCTTTTACGTCCTTGCTTCCACCGGAGACGGCTACCGCGTGATCACCGGGGTGGACGCGCAGGTAGCCGAAGTTTCGGCAATCGCCATTGAGGACGTGACTGGCGACGGGATCCCGGACATTTCGGTCGACGGTCTGGCGATCGACGAGACGCCCGCAGCCAGACATACCTTCATCTTCACCGCGCAGGGCGACAACCTGGTCGAGTCGATGCGCATCCTGTTGGACAGCGATGACTCGGGCGAAACGGCAAACGAAGAATCTGAAGAAAGCTCCGCTGAGGAATAACTCTCGTCAGCGGCGCTGGCAAATTGCCCGCTGTGAACGGGAAGCATAGCCTCAGACGGGAGAGTCTCGCAGCGAGAGCCAGGTTGCTCGACCGAAGGCTCGCTGCGTACGACGGATAAACGGAGCGATGTCCCTGGTTGTTCGTCCTTCGAGGCGTTTCGGGACGCGCTCGGCACAGCTCTTCTGGCGCCTGCCGCTGGTCGGCCGCGTTCGGGTCCCGCGAGACCTCGCGCCGCTGCTCCTGGCGGGAGCCGTCGGGCTGGCGGCTGGATTCGCCGCGGTCGTGTTGACCGCGCTCGTCGACGCGTTGATCACCGTGTTCGACGAGCTGGCTTCACTGCTCGATGGGTTGGCAGGCGGCTGGACGCTGATGCTCGTGCCAGCCATCGCCGCGATTCCGGTTGCGCTGATCGTCTCCCGGATTTCCGCAGAAACTCAGGGCGCGGGCGTCCCGTATGTGATGGTCGCGGTCGAGCGGGCCGGCGGATTTGTCCGACCGATCATTGCGCCGGCCAAGTTGGTTGCGACCGGATTCACGCTCGGCGGTGGCGGCGCTGCAGGGCGTGAGGGACCGATTGTCCTGATCGCCGCATCGTTGGCATCGACCATTGGACGCCTGGCCAGGCAACCGTCGGACATGCTGGTCCTGATGGTCGCGGCAGCGGCAGCCGGTGGCGTCGCCGCGACATTCAACACGCCAATCGCGGGCACATTCTTTGCCCTGGAGGTGGTGCTGCGACGATTCAACGTGCGCAACTTCACCATTGTGGTGGTGGCGGCGGTCCTCGCCAACATCGTCGCATTTGCTTTCTACGGTGACGACACCGGTCTGAATCTGCCCGATCTCGATATCAACAGCAACTGGGAACTCTTCCTCCACGCAATCGTCGGCGTCTCCGCCGCGATCGGCGGCATCCTCTTCGTCAGAACCCGGTTCTTTACTGAGGATGTCTTCGAGTTTCTGGGCGTCTCGATGATGGTCCGTCCGATCCTGGGTCTACTCGCTGTTGGCGCGTTGGCCCTGATCGAGTCGAACATCCTCGGCTCCGGTCTGGAACAGGTTCAGATCTTCGCCGAAGGCGGGATGGCGGTTTCCACACTCGCCGTCCTGATGGTGTTGAAGCTGATCGCCGCCTCGTTGACGATCGGCTCGGGAGCGTCGGGCGGCGCGTTCGCGCCGTTGCTGTTCGTCGGCGCGACGCTCGGCGCGCTGATGGGCGCTGGCTTTGAATCGGCGCTACCCGGAATCGTTGGACCGACCGGCACATATGTCGTGGTCGGGATGGCGGCGATGTTCGCCGCCGCGGCGCGCGCGCCCTTCACGTCCCTGTTCATCGTGTTCGAGCTCAGTGGCTATTCGCTCATTTTGCCGCTGATGACCGCAGTCGCGCTGGCGACCGCATTGGCGCAATTACTCACCCGCGACACGATCTACAACGTCAGGCTGCGGCGCGCCGGATTGGATATGAGAGATGACCAGTCAGCCCTACCGCTCGACGACCTGACGGTCGAGACGACCATGCGAACTGATACGCCGATCGTTTCACGTCTGGCGACGATCCAGGACCTTGCCAATGCGATGAGTCAGTCGAGAGGCAACGTGGTCGCAGTCGCTGACCAGCAGAATCGGTTTATCGGTCTGGTCACGGCGACGGACGTCGCCTCGGCGCTGGCGCGGGGTGAGTTGAATCGCCGTGCCTTCGATCTGGCCGTCGTCGCGCCACTCTTTTTACACCAGGATGTCAACCTGCGCTACGCGCTTTCGCTCCTCGTCGAGCACGATGTGCGTCAGCTGCCGGTGGTCGCGCGCGAGGACGAGACCCGTCTGATGGGCATGCTCACGCAGCGTGACGTCCTGCGTGAAGTCGCCCAGCCGGCCACTCGCGAGTCCGGTCAGCGCGGCGCCCCGGCACCGGTCCGTCGCCTGGTGGGCGCAGTGGAGATCGAAGTGCGGGTCGAACCAGGCTCGCGGGCGGACCTGAGTACGGTCTCGGAGCTACACCTGCCCGAAGCCTCGGTGATCACCGCCATTCACCGACGTGGCGAAGTGGTCATCCCGCGAGGCAGCGTCCGACTTGAGGCGAATGACCTGGCGATCGTGCTTTCAGTGCCGCCCGAGGAGGCGGCGGTGCGAGCGTTATTCGCCAATCCCGCCTCCCAGTCTCGCAACAACTGGTGGTTCCTGCCTCATGCTCCCACGACGCCGAGTGACGACGCTGACGACCGCTGACAGGAACGGCATGACCTGATGCATCATCTGCTTGGCCAGGCAGCGTAGAATTCGTTCCATGCCGAGGCTGTTCACTCTGGCTCAAGCGCGTCGCTCATTACCAGGCATCGCAGCGGTCGTGATCGTGCTGCGCAAGCGAGCCGTACGCCTGGATGAACTGTCCGCGTTGGCGTCGTCGATGCGACGCAGCACGAGCAGCGACGGCGATCCGATTGTGACTGACGACTCTGAACTGCAGGCGGAGATCACCAAGCTCGAGGGTCAGATTGCCATGTTGATCGAACATATCCAGCAACAGGGCGTGGAGGTCAAGGACATTCGGCGGGGGCTGGTGGACTGGCGGGCTGAGCGCGAAGGTCGTGAGGTCTATCTCTGCTGGCAGTACGGCGAACGCACGGTCAGCTGGTGGCACGAGCTGAGCGATGGCTTCGCCGGTCGACAGCCAATCATTGTCTCCGAGTGGATCTGAGACGCCTCCGTGCCGCATCATCGCAGCCTGGCGCCGCCGGCGCAGCGAAACAGTGACCAACCAGCCATCCACGCCGAGTTGCGGCATCACTACGACGCCCTCTATGACCTGTTGCTCAATGGCCGCGCGCCTCGAGACGCCCGGCCGGCGCTCGATGTCGGTAGCGGCGATGGACTGGCGTTGACCGCCATCACTCAGGGTACGCCGCTGCACGGCGTCGCGATTGACACGATGTCGTTGGAGCAGTGGCTGGGTCCGTCTGACTGGAGCGTAGTTCGCGCCGACGCGCAACGTCTCCCCTTTGCAGACGCCGCCTTCAACTCCGCCCTCATGATCGACGTGTTCGAATGGCTCCGACATCCGATCACAACGCTCAGCGAGATCGCGCGGGTGACAGCCGGACCGATCCTGATTGTCCAGACCGATTGGGCGGGTCTCTGGTTTCAGGCGGACGAAGCGGAGATCGGTCGCGATCTGGTTCGAGCGTTCACCAGAGGCGCGCCGGAACAACTGCGCGGCCAGATCAGCGACTCGGCGGAAGCGGCCGGCTTGACGGTCGAGAGCGTCTCTAACGTCTCAATCAACGCCGAGCGACTGGAATTGGGAAGCCTGGCCTGGGACGTGCTGGAATCAATCCGCCGTTACCTGGTGATCGATTCAGCGCAGGTACGCGCCCGACGCTTCGATCACTGGCGAGCAGAACTCCAGCGCGCCGCTGATCAGCGTCAGTTTTCAATGTTGATCAGGCGAATCGTCGCACTACTGCAACCACCGGCAAGCGGTTAGGGAGCATCAACGCTGAGGCGGCGACGAAGCGCCATGCGAGTGTCCCTCGAGGTGCTCGTGTTCATCCATGTGCAGGTGCAGATGATCGGCGAGCCGCATGGTGTGGTGATCGCCGCGATCATCCTGCCCGTCATGAACGTCGCCGCGCGAGACGATCGCCAGTTCCCGACCGAAGGTCTGGCGCAGCACATCCTCGGTCAAGACGGTGGAGGGATCGCCCTGCGCCACGATCCCGCCCTCTGACGCGTTGATACAGATCACCTCGGTATAGTGCTCAATCACGGTGGAGAGATCGTGCGTGGTCATGATGACTGAAGTACCCAGCTCGGTCAGGTCGCACAGCACATCAAACAACTGGTCATCCGAGACGGCGTCCAGCGCCGCCGACGGTTCATCGAGTAGCAGGATTCGCGGCTGTCTGGCGAGCGCGCGGGCAATCAGCGCCCGTTTACGCTGTCCGCCCGACAACTCCTGGATCTGCCGATCCTGCAGGTCCTGCACGTCCATCATCGTCAGAGCTCGGTCAACCGCGAGCTGGTCATCACGGTTGCGACCGAGACGGCCGAGACGTCGTCGCCAACTGAACTGGTAGCGCCCCATTGCGACCAGCTCACGGACCGTGATCGGAAAGCGCCAGTCAACATTGCTGACTTGTGGCATGTAACCGAGAAATGCTCGCGCATCCTCAGGGCTCTCCCCGCCGACCAGCACGTCGCCGCGAGCAGGCTGCAGCAATCCGGCGATCGTCTTGAGCAGTGTGCTCTTGCCGGAACCGTTACCGCCGATAATGCCGGTGAAGACGCCACCGGGAATACTGAGCGACAGGTTCTCGAAGACACGCTGGTCCGGATATCCCACGGTCACATCGCGGAGCATGACGCCGGCTCCTGACACTGGGGCAATGGTCATCCCGCACTCTCTCCGGCGACCGCTGCTATCGGTCGCTGATAACCTCAGGCATATGCCTAGCGTAGTTGACGCGACCAACACCACAATCGATATCGAGCGACCCGCCCGCCAGGTGGTGTCGCTGGTTCCATCATTCACCGAACTCGTTTGCTCGATGCGCCTGGGATCGCGGCTGGTTGGCGTGACCAGATTCTGCGTGGAACCGGCCGAGATCGTCACGCCGATTCGGAAGGTCGGCGGGACGAAGAATCCCGACATCGAACGGATTATTCGACTCAACCCGCAGCTGGTACTGGCCAACCGCGAAGAGAACAACGAGGAAGATGTGGTCGCCTTGCGTCAGGCCGGCTTGAACGTCTATGTCGGCGACGTGCGGACTGCGCAGGAGGTACCGGCAGAGATCGAGAAGGTTGGCCGATTGATCGGCGGCATATCGCTCAAAACCGCTGACTCGATCAATGAAGCGCTGGAAGAACAACGACATCTGCAACGAATCCGTCCACGCGTCCGCGCGGCGGCGCTGATCTGGCGCAATCCGTACATGGCGGCCTCGGGCGATACCTACATCGGCGATCTGCTCAGGGTCTGTGGGGCGATCAACGTCTGCGAGGATTCCTCAGGGGGGCGCTATCCACGACTCCAGCTGACCGAGCTGATTGCCCTCGATCCTGAAGTCATTCTCTTGCCGTCGGAGCCGTATCGCTTCCGTGAACGCCACGCCGAGGAACTGCTGGCGCAGGCTGGTATGTCAGCGGCCCGCGAGGGTCACATCTATCTCTGCGACGGACAGAACCTGACCTGGTGGGGTACTCGCACGACGGCAGCGATTCACGAGGTATCGAGTCTGCTCGATCACGCTCGCGCCGGCTGGCAGGCCGAAGCGGCGACGACTCCCGAGTTGCCACCGGGGCGGAACCTGAACGGGACACAACAGGACGTGGTTGAATAACAGGCGTCCTCAGCGCTTGGTATCAGAGCGGGCGACCACTGTCGAACATCAGCGCCCGAGCCGCGATCTGGGCGGCCAGCACCGCTGCGGTGGTCAGGTAGAGCAGGCCTGTGGCCGCCATCATCGAGCGCATCCGCGCCGTGCTCCAAGCCATCCAACCGAAGATCAGCGGCAGGACGAAACCAACCACGATCCGCAGCCAGAAGGTCGGGTCGCTGGTCAGCGCCTGGTCACGGCCTCCGATGGGATCATTGACGGAGACCACAAGCGCGGCGCCACAGAGAATCGCCTGGATCAGCACGACGATCAGGAATGCCGTGGTGATCTCGACCAACGGCCTGGCTGGCAGACGCGGTGTGACGAGATACCAGTGACCCAACGCCAGTCCGACGGCCGAGAGTCCCAGCGCCAGCGCGCCAAAGCCCAGACTGAACGCAGTCAGCGCTTCGGGAGAGCCGGACAGCGTCGCGGCCGTCAGTCCCAGAGCGGCCAGCGACAGCCCAGTGAGCAGCCAACCGATGCGCCGCGCCCAGGTGTCACGATCGGTATAGAGCGCGACGTTGTGCAACACCGACGCCGCGGTCAGCGCGCCCAACATCCAGACCAGTATGTCGCGGGGACCAGAGCGAACCGCGTAGCCCTCGACGACGTCGCCCTCAAGCGTCAACGCCGTCCAGAACGCCAATCCCAGGACGATGGGCGCCATAATCGTTGTGGCCCGTACGAAACCCGGCGTCGCCTGACCACGCAGGTGCACAGCATGCATCACCAGAGCGCCACCGATACCCAGCTCCAGGAGCAGGAGCAGGAGCGTATATGGCAATGCTCCCGACTCAGACACCGCTGTCTATGACCCCAGCTTGAGTAGCAATACCTCGCGCCGCAGCCCCTCGTCGCCGATCTCTACCTGGACGCGGAGCACGCGATAGCGATCGTCGCGGCCGCCTCGTCGGAATCGCAACGTGTCACCCTTGCTCCACGGATAGTCCGTCTCCAACGTGTCGAGCAACGCCTCGCGTCGCTCGGTAAAGGTGTCCGACTCCCAGAACTCCGTCAGCATCTCTGCCCTCCCGCGACCGGCGTACCGAGTCAGCGTATCCCATCCTGACTGTCTGTCGACGGTGTACGGCGATGTGCCACAATGTGCGCCATGAGTGATACCGAGACCTCACGTCGCTGGTTAATGAAGGCGCTGCGCGAAGCATCGGGTGAGATGCACGAGTTGATGATGCAGGCGCTGCGCCGCTCCCTGCCCGACGCCGAAGCGCTGATCGAACGAGCCTGGCGACATGAGACGATCGCCGCCTGGCAGCTCGGCCATCTGCTCTTCCAGGACGTTGATGACCTACCCCTGCACGACTACGAGTGGCTCGAACAAGCGACTCTCCCCGACTGCTACGAGCAGCTACGCGAGTGGTATCGCACCCGCGAGCAGATCAGCAGTGTGCTCTACATGATCTCCGGCTACGAGTGGGAACAGGCGGCCGGTCACCGCTTTCAGGGACGGCTTGATGTGGAGTCGATTGCCCGTTCCATGCACCAGATGGACCTGGAAACGCTGAACGCCCTTCGAGCTCAGCTGCAGCCGACCTAGTTGATGGTCTCAGGGGTCGGCGCCGGACGTGGTGGTTCCTGCTTGCGCAGGAATGACGGAGAAGGGATCGCGGGACTGACGGTCGAAGAGGGGGAACGGAGTTGACGACGGGCGATGTAGGAGTGACGGAGAGATATGCGGTATGGCCAACGCTGAGAGATGGTAAATCGACTGGTTAGGAGATTGGCCAGCCGAGCGCTGTGGCGACCTCGGAGGCGGCGCGCGCGTAGTTCATCGTGTAAATGTGCAGGCCGGGCGCGCCGAGCTCTAACAATTGTCGGCCCAGACTGACAGCGACGTCCACCCCGATTTGCCGACGCTCGGCCGCGCTCTCGGCCGCGCTCAACCGTTTCCTGAGATCGGTCGGGAACTCGCTGTTGTTGAGCGCCGACATTCGCTCGATGCCGGCTACGTTGGTCGGCGGCATCAGGCCGGGAATCACAGGGGTGTCGACGCCCCGCGAGCAGAGTTCAGAGACAAAGGCTTCGTAGAATTCTGCGCGATAGAAGAACTGGGTCAGTGCGAAGTCAGCGGTGGAGAGCTTGCGCGACTGGTGGACCAGATCAGCCTCACGCGAGACGGCCAGGGGATGACCCTCGGGATGCGCAGCGACGCCGATGTCCCAGTCGGTACGTTCACGGATGAATGCGGTCAGCTCGGCAGCGGTGTCGAAGGCTTGCGAGGCAGCCTCGACGCCTTGCGGCAGATCGCCGCGCAGGGCGAGGATGTTCTCGATTCCGTCGGCCCGATATTCCTCGATAATGCCCGCGACTTCCTCTCGCGTGTGCGAGACGCAGGTTAGGTGTGGCATCGCTTCAACACGAAACTCGCGCCGAATCGTGCGCACCCAGTCGCGCGTTGGGCCGCGCGTGGTCCCGCCGGCCCCATAGGTCACCGACATGAACTGCGGATGGTGTCGTGACAGCAGCGCGAGCGTCTGCCTCAGACGATCCACCCCTACCTGATCGCGAGGCGCCGAGAATTCGAAGGACAGCGTCGGACCCGCACCAAGCTGCTGCGTGATGCGGGTCATGGTGGGTCAGAACGTAGCGAAGGCTAGATGCAGGAGCGGGCTTGTGAGGCGCCGCCGCCGCTGGCCGTGTCGAAGCTCGAACCACAGGCGCAGGAGTGCGAGGCGTTCGGGTTGGAGATCGAGAAGCCCTGCTTCATCACATCGTCGATGTAGTCCACGCGCGAACCGGCGATCAGTGGAGCCGACTCTTCGTCGACCAGGAAGCGCACGCCGTTTTTCTCGATCACGGAGTCGCCCGTTTCGGCGTCCATCGCCAGTGCCATGCCGTACTGATAGCCGGAGCAGCCGCCGCCGACCACGAACACACGCAGTGCGCCTTCGGCGAAGCCCTTGTCCTCGAGCAGCGACTTGGCCTTTTCGGCCGCGAGGTCGGACACGTCCAGCATCTCAGTCATCTGGAACACCATGTGAGGATCCCTTCATGCACGAAGCGCGATGCCGACAATATAGCAGGCAAGCGGACTGGGAGAATTGCAACGCGCGTGTCAGTTTCGGCACAGCCCGGCGCCGCCGCCTCATTCGACCTAGCTCACGCCGCGCACCGTCATTCCTTCTTGTGGTCACACCTACACCAGTACCGTCATTCCTGCGCAAGCAGGAACCCACAACGCGCAATGCCATCGGCCAGCCCGCTCTACCCGCCACCTCATTCGACTATCCGACCCCCACTCCCTCATTTGGCCAGGCCGTCCCTCATGTCATCATCCCTGATGCCACCATCTCACATTGTCATTCCCAATACCCCCTCCCCCCACCGTCATTCCTGCGCAAGCAGGAACCGAGCAGCCTGGCCCAGACCCCACCTCTTCGACGACGGCCAACGCCGTTGGCAGACTCGCGCTACCCTGACGATATGGAACGCGCTTACTTTGACCACGCCGCGACCACGCCACTTGAGCCGCGAGTACTGGAAGCGATGCTGCCGGCATTACAACACGGCTGGGGCAATCCCTCAGGCATCTACCGCGAGGCGCAGTACGCTCGTGCGCTGCTCGATCAGGCGCGCGATGACATCGCCGCAGTGCTCGATTGCTCGCCCTCGGAAGTGGTGCTGACCTCGGGCGGAACCGAGTCGGACAATCTGGCGATTCGCGGCGCGGCGCTGGCTCGCCAGCATGTCGGGCGACACCTGATCACACAAGCGACCGAGCATCACGCCATCCTGCACACCATGGAACAGCTCGAGCGCGAGGGCTTTGAGCTGACGATCCTGTCAGTCGACAACGATGGCTTCGTCGACGCTGACGAGGCGGCCGCGGCCGTCCGAGATGACACGACGCTGATCAGCATCATGGCGGCCAATAACGAGATCGGCGCAGTGCAGCCAATCGCCGAGATCGCGCGGGCGGTAAAGCAGCGCAATCGGAAGACCATCGTCCATACCGACGCCGTCCAGGCGGCCGGCGCGATCGACATTCGGCCCGACGTCCTGGGCGTCGACCTGATGTCGCTGACGGCGCACAAGATTTATGGTCCCAAAGGCGCGGGAGCGCTGTACGTGCGCCGACGGACATCGCTGCAACCGATCCAGCTCGGCGGCGGACAGGAGGAGGAGCGTCGGGCGGGCACCGAGTCGGTGGCGCAGGCGGTCGGTCTGGCCAAGGCGCTGGAACTGGCCGATCACGAACGCGCGCGTCGCACCGACCACACTGCAGACCTGCGAAACCGACTCTGGCGTGAGCTCAACGAGCGCGTCCACCCGATCCGACTGAACGGTCCCGCCGACTGGACACGACGGCTGCCCAACAACCTCAACCTGAGCTTCCCGGGCGTCGAGGGCGAGAGCATTCTGCTGCAGCTCGATCTCGAAGGCTTCGCCGCGTCGTCGGGCAGCGCCTGCAGCACCGGCAGCACCGAGCCCAGTCACGTTCTCTCGGCCATCGGGCTCGATCCGGACACGGCGCACAGCACGCTGCGCCTCAGCCTCGGCCAATCCAACACGCCTGAGCAGGTTGACAACATCGCGCGGACCATCGAGCAGATCACGACCCGTCTGCGCGCGCTCTCGCCGGTGTGAGCGTTAGCTGATCGGAGAGGACGAATGGTCACTGCGCGACCTGCGAAACCTGCCGCCGACGCGCCCGCGAACGAATCGCCTGAACCCGCACCGGGCACTTTTCCACTCCGTCTACAACTCCCGTCCGAGTGGAAACTCACAGAAGCACGGCTACTGGAACTTGGGTCGTTGAATGAAGAGTGGCGCTTAGAAGTTGACGAGGCTGGAAGGTTGCTGATCATGCCCCCACCGGGTCCGCAGAGCAGTGATCAGAGCGGCCGAATCTATGCGCAGACGCTGATCTGGAGCGACCGCACGAGCGCAGGACGGGCATTTGAGTCCAGCGCCATGTTCCAACTACCCAACGGGGAACGGCGCATGCCCGATGCTGCCTGGATCAGCAATGAGCGGTTGGCTGCGATCGCCGACGACGACTACGTCATCTGGCGAGTGTGTCCAGACTTCGTGGTTGAAGTGCGGTCCGCCAGTGACCGACTTCCGCCGCTTCAGCAGAAGATGCAGATGTGGATCTCGCAAGGGGCGCGGCTGGCGTGGTTGGTGGATCCGCAGGAGCAGATGGTTTGGGTGTACGTACCGGATCGTGAGCCTCAACGGCTCGAGCGTCCGCAATCATTGACGGCGACCGAGATCTCGGAAGGACTGATCATCGACCTCAGCCGCGTGTGGCCGCCTCAGGATCAGGCTGAATCGACCAGCTGATCTGTGCGCCGAGGAAGCGTCCGATCTCGCTGAACTCGGCGTCCAGTTGCGCTTGCGCGTCGTCCGAGAGCGGCGCGAAGGTTGTCACGTTCACCGTGATGCCCCTGGCTCGGCGTCTCCGATCCCAGGTGCCGACCAGGCGGCCGTCGATCAGCACACAGGATCGGATCATGCCGCCGCCGGCGTTGACGCGCTTGAGCAGGTGATCGGGCACGGCGAGGTCGCGCCTGGCGTAGCCAAGCAGATACGAATCGAATGGCCCCAACACGCGCAGTCGATCACGCGGAGCCTCCAGCGCCGTATCCATCCGTTCGGCGGATTCGGCGGTCATCCACATGGACTTGTCCTCCACCGCAACCTCGATCAGTTCCGCATTGATCGCCTGTACGGCGCGACGCGAGTCAGCGGCTGGCAACCCTGACCACCACCGGAAGTCGGCGGGCGTCGCCGGGCCGTAGGCGGCGAAGTAGCGGCGGGCCAACTCAGCGGCCAGATCGGACGGAGGCGCTTCCTCGGAAGGCAGCCAGTCGTCGATCAGCACGTGAGTCGCTTCGCCATCGCGATCGGGGCCAAAGCAGGCCACGCCCAGCAGCGACGCCGTCCGCAGCAGATGTGGCGTCGCCTGGTCTGCCCAGGGCAGACCGGCGGAGCGAAGCGCACCGGCGATCTCCGCGCGGGTCATGGGACCTTGACGGGCTAACTCAGGTCCGATGAACTCCAGCACGCGGCGATGATCTTCGGGTGAAATCCCGAGCGTGGCTCGCCGCTTGAGCGCCCTGGCATCCATCGCCTGTCCCAGCAACCGCAGCATCCAGCGCAGATCATCAGCGGCGATGGTGTGCAGGGTGCCACGCATCAACCAGCTTCGCACGACCGAACGCTCGACATTGCGGGCGCGGTCGACATCGTCAGCGCTGAGGCCGAGGGAACGAGTAGCCACGCCGAGCAGTTCGCCGAGTCGATCCTGCGACTGA
>RKRS01000017.1 GCA_007571275.1 Dehalococcoidia bacterium | reverse complement strand
CCGTCCAGATTTTCCGACACATGGCGAGTTCTGGACTCGCATGTTTGCGATGCCTGCATCACGAAGTCGCAACTGGCCGGAGCTACGAGGAGAACTTGGCCGAAAAGACCGGATTGTCTGAGATGGAGATCCGGGCTGCTATCGCCGATCCACGATCTTTGGTGGACGAGCGCATACTTGCGAACTAGGTGTCCGTCTCTTTCTCGTCGTATCTGGCGGCGGTCTTTCTTGCGGCGGAGATCGTGAAAGCTGAGCTCGGCATCGAGACGAAGCTTTCCGGCATGTATCAGATCGACCCGCTCCAGAATCTCCTTCCTGATGCGCCCTTTGCTTGGAAACGACGATCAAGCTGTTACTGCGTCACGCGTGCTGGGCAAATCGGTCTGTACAGGCGAGAAATGGCTAGTCGGGGATAGCACATTGCCCTTGGGCTCTCCACGGGCCAGTTCGGCACTGAACCCCGGCTGTATGGAAACAAAACACTCCAGTCGCCCCAGATGCCATGGCTCGCGGGCAGCGCGAGGGCAGCTCTCTCAGATTTCCTTCAGTTGCCCAGGTAGTGAGAGTTGTTTGACCGGGTCGATCGCGTGGTGGCGGCGTTCGCTAGGATTTCTGCGTGAACCACTCGCATCCCATCTCTTCACGCCTGACTGCCCTGTTTGGGGAAGCGGCGCATTGGAGCGGCTCCACGGGCGAGGCCGTTGCTTTGTGGACCACCCCTGCGTTCCATGTGCTGTGGGGTGACGGGAGCGGCGAGGGCCAGCTGCGCCGCCTGTGGCGGGAGCGTAAGAAAGATCAGGCGGCGCGCCCCCTGATCCTGCTGGCCCCGCTGGACGAGTCGCGGCTGCAGGTGCTGGGACCTCAACACCCGCACCCGATCCGTCATCTCCCGACCGAGTCGGTTTTGGCGCTGCTCGAGCAAGCTACTGAGCTCCATTTCAACGAGGCCGCATCGCTCCTCTCGCGTGAGTTCATGCGGCTGGAGGAGTCCGCGCTGCCGGGTTTGCGGGTCAAGGAATTGCTGACGCCCCACTTTGTGCGCGAGCGGCTCAGGCTGCGCAGGCACGATCTGGAACAAGCGCTGGACAGCATCGGCGGGCGTGACGCAGGACAGTGGAACCCGCTGTTCCGAGGGCTCGGCTACCAGTTGCCGAAATTGCCCCAACGGGGCTATCTGCTGCGAGAGGGCGATGGGCCTCCCATTGCTGTGGTTCATCCCCTCAAGGCTCCGGTCGACTTTGGCCGTCTGAACTCGGCTGGCGCTCCGCCTGAGGGGCTGCTGCTCGCTGACTGCGACCGCGAAGGAGCCGCTTGGGGAATCCTGGCAGCGGGCGGAAGATATCGGCTCTACCAGCGTCGGCCCGACTTGGGATCGGCGGGCGCACAGTACCTCGAGATCGCCGCGAACGAACTCGAAACCCGCAGTCGCTTTGCCCTCGGCCTGCTTGCCCCGGAGTCGCTGCGCGACGGCGGCTGGCTTGAGGGATGGGTCCGGGAAGCCCGTGACTTCGGCGAGCAGCTGCGCGAAGGACTGGAGGCGCGGCTCGTCGCGGATGTTCTGCCTAGCCTCGCGCGCGGGCTTGGCGAGCACCTGGAATCGCAGAGCGTCGATCCCGGCGAACCGGAACAGCTGCAGCGCATTGGCGATGCGACCCTGACGCTTGTTTTTCGCTTCATGTTCCTGCTCCACGTCGAGGCGCGCGGATACCTGCCCGTCGACGCGGCGGCCTACCGACCGCATAGCGCGACCAAGCTGGCCGAAGACGCGCGCGCTGCCGGTCCTCAGCCGAGCACCGCGTCGAGACAGTTCTGGGATCGGCTCGGCACCCTGGTACGGATGATCCGCACTGGGGATGAGGATGCCGGCGTCCCGGCATACAACGGCCAGCTCTTCGCCGCCAGTGGCTTCCCGGGCTCGGACCTGTTGGAGCAGGCGGCGATCACCAACGACCGCCTCGCCCCGGCGCTTGCGGCTATCGCCTACGAGACCGACAAGCCGGACCAGCCCGGCCTCGACTACGCCGGCCTGCAGATCGGACATCTGGGCGCCATCTATGAGGCGCTCCTCTCGCAACAGCTGACCCGTGCTCCCGAGGACCTCGTCTACGACGCAAAGAGCGATGTCTTTCGCCCGCCACGCGCCGGTGAAGCGGCTGAGGTGACGAGACGCGACCTCTACTACCGGTCCGAGGCGGGCGGGCGAAAGGCAGGCGGAGTCTTCTATACGCGCCATGAGTTCGTGCGCCACCTCCTCCGTCACTCACTCGAGCCGGCGCTGGAGGCTCACCTTGCGCGAGTGCAGGAAGTGTTGAAGGCAGACCCCAGTGAGGCGGGCCGCCTGCTGTTCGACTTCTCCGTGCTCGATCCGGCGATGGGCAGCGCTCACTTCCTCACCGTCGCCCTCGACGTGATGGCCGACCGCTACGCTCGCTTCCTGGCGGAGTTGCCCGGCGGCCTGCCCGGCATCCGCGAGCTGCTCGATGAGCTGCGGCAGTCCGAGATGCCGGGAGTGCGGCAGCCGGAGGACGGCGACCTCCTGCGGCGTCTGATCCTCAAACGCTGCCTCTACGGCGTGGACGTCTCGCCGATGGCCGTCGAGGTGGCCAACGTGACGCTCTGGCTGGCTTCCTTCGTGCCCGGTCTCGCGCTCTCCTGGCTGGACGGCAACCTCAAGTGCGGCGACGCCCTGATCGGCGTCGCCGATCCCGACATGGTTGGCGAGGGGCTCCAGCGCGCTGGAGGCCGCGGCGCGGCCCGCCGCACCGCGACCCTGCTGGCCAGCGCGCCGATCCAGGCTGCGATGCGGCGCGCGGCGGAGATCCAGAGGGAGATGGCCGCGAACCCCGACCGCACGCCGGAGGAGGTCGAGCGTTCGAGAGCGTCGGCTGACAAGATGAGCCAGGTCACCCAAAATCTGCGCAAGGTGTTCGACCTCTGGACAGCAGAACCGCTGGGGCTCGACGGCTCGCGCAACACGCTGCAGGTCGCCGCCGCCGACCTGCTTGACGGCGGCCGCGACGCTGAGGGGCTGGAGGCGGCCGAGGGGATGGCTGACGAGTACCGCTTCCTGCACTGGCCGATCGAGTTCCCGAACATCTTCGAACGCGGACGGCCCGGGTTCGACGTGGTCGTCGGCAATCCGCCCTGGGAGGAAGTCACGATCGAGGAGCTTGGCTTCTACACGCTGCGGGCTCCAGGTCTGAAGAGCATTGCGCGGGACCGGGACAGGCGAGCGCGGATCGCCGAGCTGGATAGTGAGCATCCTGAGTGGCGCGCGGAGCTGGATGCGCTGAAGGAGCGTCTGGCCATTGCGCGGCGCTTCTTCTCGAAGGCGGGCGGCTACCAACTGCAAGGCGTGGGCGACACAGATCTCTACCAGCTTTTCTGTGAGCGCTACAGCCACCTCGTACGGGAAGGCGGCCAGCTTGGCGTCGTCCT
>RKRS01000181.1 GCA_007571275.1 Dehalococcoidia bacterium | reverse complement strand
GAGGTACAGGCGCCAATGACAGCGCCGGCGATCAGCGCTGCGCCGGCGAACAGCAAGGCGCTGACCAGCCGTCGCCCTTTCAAACTCGGCAATCTCATGACAACAAGGTCCTTTCTTCGTCTTCCGCTCTGTGCCGAAGAACCGCTCGCTACCAGCCGAGTATACACAGATCGACGCGAAGAATTTCCAGTCTGTGTACGCTCAGCCGACTCTTACCGCTTGGATTCTGGTACCTCGAAGTTGAACAGCCTGGCGGCGTTGAGCCCCAGAATCTTGGCCCGCTCACCATCGCTCAGATCGCCCATCGCGCGCTCGATGGCGGCGGCCGAGTGCGGCCACGATCCCTCGTGATGCGGGTAGTCGTTGGCCCAGAGCAGGTTGTCGATCAGGTCAAACTTGCGAGCCAGGTCGATGCCCGGCGCATCCTCCTGGAAGGAACCGAAGCAGTGCGCACGGTAATAGTCCGAGGGCAGACCCTCGAGCTTGGGGAAGGCCCACATGTGGTGCTTGTGGTAAGCCTCGTCCATTGCGGTCAGCGCCCAGGGTATCCAACCGACGCCCGCCTCAATGGTGCCGGCGCGCAGGCCGGGGAAGCGCTGGAAGACGCCTGAGGCGCACATGTTGATGATCGGTTCCATCGTCATCGCCAGCGAGTGGAAGACATAGTTGGTCACCGCGCCGCCGTTGCCACGCGCGCCGCGCGGATCGCGTCCCGTGGAGACGTGGAACGTGATCGGCAGGCCGGTCTCCTCAACCGCGGCCCAGAGCGGATCAAACTCCGGCAGGTTGTAGTTGCGGGAATCCTCTCCCGTCGGTCCCCAGACGGGCTTGGCCGGGAAGGAAAAGCCGCGGAAGCCACGCGCCGCCGAGCGCTCAATCTCGGCAATCGCGCCCGGGATGTCGCCGGTCGCCACGCAGGCCAGGGGCGAGGAACGGTCATAGGTGTCGCCAAACGTCTCCCAGGCCCAGTCGTTCCAGGCGCTGCACATGGCGTTGGCGAAGACCGGATCAGAAGTCGCCCACATCGAGAGACCCTTGTTGGGGAAGATGATCTCGGCGTCGACGCCGTCGCGATCCATGTCGCGCGCACGTTCTTCGGGGTAGGCGTTGCCGTGCTTGTCGCGGACCAGGTCTTCGCCTGCGAGCTTCAGGTCGCGGATCTTGGTCGGACGGTGACCCTCGGTGACCTGCCAGCGAACGCCATCCTCATCGACCTCGATCCGCGGCAGACGGTGTCGATACTGTTGCTCGACGCGGCGCTCCCAGAGGTCGACCGGCTCGTGCACGTGACAGTCTGCAGAGACCATGAAGTACTTGTTCGGGTCGTCAGGCCGCGCGGTGCGAGCCCAACCCTCGATGCCCGGCGTCAGGGTGCGGTGCTCGGGGATCTCATAGTCCACCGGGTCAGCGGCGGGACGTTCAGCAGTAACCATTCACGGTTCCTTCCACGACCCACCGAACAGGAGCGGGTCAATCATCCGATATGTATGTCCGAGTTTAGCCGACCATCCGACGGCGTCGCCCTACAATAGTCTCCCGAGGGCTCGAGATGACCACCGACACCGCCGATCTGACGACCCAAACCAGGCTGCTGACGGCTGATGACCTACTGCGGCTCTGCAGCGAGGGCGTGCGGGATGAACTGATTCGAGGGGTGCTCTGCGAAACGATGCCAGCAGGAATCAGACACGGCAAGATCGCCATGAGGCTCGGCGGCCGCATGATGTACTTCGTCGACGCGGTGCGAGTCGGTACCGTGGTTGGGACAGACTCTGGGTCTGGCTCGAACGTGAGCCCGATATCGCATTCTTTTCCGTAGAGACGATGCCACTCGGCGAGCCTCCCGCTGGCTACGCGGAAGTCGTACCCGACCTGGTGGTCGAAGTGCGGTCGCCTGGTCTGGGTCGTCCATCCCGAGACACGCAGCGTCGACGTCCATCGCTCCGATCTACCCACTGTCACCCTGACCGAGTCCGAGTCGCTCGAAGGCGACGACGTCCTGCCTGACTTCAGCTGTCCCCTGGCCGAGCTCTTCGACGTCTAGCCGTTCCGGCATCTTCCAGTTCCGGCGGCGTCTGAGGGTAGATCTGCAATGTGCATCAACGATGTTGTGACAGATCGAGCCGTGTGTGCGGTCCCGGATGGTCGTAGTCCAGCGCAATCGTCTCGATCAGCCCGCTGGCGGGGAGCGGGAGATCGATGTACTCGGGGTCCAGCCCCTCGGAGGGCCAGAAGCGAAGTCGGACGCCGACCGCGTCGGGCGGCGGTTCATGCAGCGTCTCGGCCGCACCGCGATCGGAGTGAAACCAGCCGCCCTCGGTCTCACCGTCGCCGACCAGCCAGGAGCCAAACCAGGGCATCGGCAGGCCAAAGTCGGAGGTCTGTTCATGCCAGACGATTCGTAGCGTTGCCATGGCTTAGGTGTCCGTGAAGTTTGGGCGGCGCTTCTCCGAGAACGCCTTGGGGCCTTCGATGGAGTCATTCATGCCCTGCAGGTTCTGCTCAATCGCCGCGCCAAACTGTTGCGCCATCAACGGCTCCATGTAGTAGCCGCGGTAGAGCGCCTGCTTCATGTTGCGTACGGCTCGCGGCGCGAGGTAGAGCATCCGTCGCGCGTACTCGAGCGCCATTTCCAGCAGCAGCTCTCGGGGCACGACGCGCTGCACCCAACCGAGCTGGTAGCAGCGTTCCGCGTCGTACTGCGTGTCACCCCAGAGCGTCAGTTCCATCGCCGAACCGAGCCCGCTCTGTCGGGTGAGCGGAATCATCCAGCCGGCCCCGCCCATGTTCCAGCGCGCCTCGGCGATGCCGACCTTCGCCTCTTCCGACATGATCCGAATGTCGCACTGCATGGCGTACATGAAGCCGCCCGCCACAGCCCAGCCGTTGATCGCGGCAATCGTCGGCTTCCACAGGTTGAGCGACTCCGACAATGGCACCGCGTTACGGCGTCGGTCGGGCACGTGCACCGGCGAGGGGCGGCCTGCACGCTCCGCCTCACGGGTCGCGGCCGTGTTGATCAGGTCGGCGCCAGCGCAGAAGGCTCGGCCGGCGCCAGTCAGGACGGCGCAGCGAGCGTTGGGATCGTCGCGGTACGCAACGAAGGCGTCGTAGAGCGCCTCGCCGAGGCCGTCGCCGATTGAGTTCAGTCGGTGCGGGCGGTTGAGCGTGATCAGATAGATGCCGCCGTCCTCCAGCTTGTCGACCTTGACCACCGGGCCAAAGGTCTCCTGAGGCGTGGAGCGATTATGGACCGCCGGGTCGTAGGTTTCGTATTGTTGTTCGGCCATGCTGCTGCCCTCTGCGCGTCCGCCCGTCTGTGTCGGCGTGAGCGGAACCGTTCGCTAGTCGCAAGTTAATCTACTGCCGTCTGCAGGAGAATCAGCGGAGGATGAGGTCGGTTCACGATGGCGTCAGGGGACATCATGGGTCAGGGCCAATCGCCGATCGAC
>RKRS01000228.1 GCA_007571275.1 Dehalococcoidia bacterium | reverse complement strand
GCCTGGCCCATCTCGCGGTCAACCACTGCGCCCACGCTGCTCAGACCCGTGTGTAACGGAATTTTCCAGAACCAGCCATGCTCGTAGGACTCGATGAAGATGTTGCCGTCGTTGGGTGGATCGAGGTGGCGCGCGCCGCGGTAGTAGCCGTAGACCGCCAGATTCCGGAAGTGGCTGTCCCACTGTTGCAACCGTAGTTGGCGGCTGAGAATCGCGGCCTGTCCCGAGGCGTCGACGATGAAGCGGGCCCCGATTTCGCGCTCAACTCCGTTATGCAATACCCGCACGCCAATGGCCCTGCCCTGCTCAAAGCGCACATCGAGTACCTGATGACCCTCGCGCACGCCGACCCCATGCTCGGCAGCGTTCCTGAGCAGGATCTGATCAAACTCAGAGCGCACGACCTGGAATGAGGTGGCGCGCTGCTCCGGATCATCGGCGAAGTACCAACTCCAGGGATCGGGATCCTGTCCCCAGACCAGCGTAGCTCCGCGCTTGACCACGAAGCCGGCTGCCTCGATCTGCGGCATCACGCCCAGCTGTTCGAGCACGGGGATACTCGCCGGTAGCAGCGACTCGCCAACGTGCGGACGCGGAAACCGCGCCCGCTCCAGCAGCACGACCCGCCAGCCCTGATCGGCAAGCAGCGTCGCGCAGGCCGAGCCGCCTGGCCCGCCGCCGATCACGATGACATCTGGGGATGTGGTCATATTCGCTTCCTTGAGGCGGAGATTACCCTGCCTCAGAATGGATGTCAGCCGTACTGCGGGAGTAGAACATGGATCTCTATGAGCATCGCGTGACGATGATCGCGCCGGGACGATTTCGCGAGTACCGCCAACTATTTCTCGAGCAGGCCTGGCCGCGTCTGATCGAGGCTGGCTATCGCCCACTCTGCCTGCTCAATCCGACGATTGGCGGCACGCCCGAGGAGGCGCACAGCTTCATCGGATTCCCCTCGTGGGACGACTGGCGGCACGGACAGGAGATTCTGGTCGGACTGGGCGATGACGCTTACCGCAGCATTCGCCGTGAACTGATTGTGCAGGAGTCGGCTCGCCCCAAGATTCCGTATGCGGGTCGGCCGTTGGCGGAGACTCCCGATTCCGACCGTCGCGCTGTCTATGGGCTGCGTCGCTGGACGATTGATCCGGCTACGTGGGAGCGTTTCGCCGAACTGACCGAGTTCGGCGTGTGGCCGGCGATGGACGCGATGGGCCATCGCGTGCTGGGCAACTTTCATGACGCGGTACTGAGCGATGACATGGAAGTGACGAACCTGGCCGGCTACAACAGCGTCGGCCATTGGCACGAGACGCGGACGCCGCAGGCGCCCGGCTCAGGTGTGTCGGAGGAAGTGCTCAGGTTGTTCCAGGAGAGCATTCGCGAGCGGCATTCGCTGACCCGTCACACCTGGGTGCAGCTGATGAACGCTCATTGGCCGGAGTAGGGGAATATCCCCCTCTACCGGGGCCTGCCCCTGCGTAGGCAGGGCGGATCTCCCCTCCAAGGGGGGGAGATGATTGCAGCATCGCGAGGGTGGGTACCGAGCGACAGCTCAGCTCGGGTCGGCCTGCCAACGGTAGGCGCGACAGGCGTTCTCGACGAAGAAATCATCGACGACGGTTTCGCGCAGTGACAGCGCTTCGATCTCGTCACGAGCGCGCGGCCAGGGAATCGTCGGATACTCCGTGCCGAACATCATTTTCAGACGGCCTCGAGTGTTGATGAACTGCAAGAAGCTCGGCGTCCAGTACTTCGGCGCGACCGACGTACACGACATATAGACGTGGTCCCAATGGGCAATGGTTGAAATCGCCTCTTCGATCCATGGTTGGCCGCAGTGCGTCATGATCAGGCGCAAGTCGGGGAAGTGGTAGGCGACCTCGTCGTAGAAGAGCGGGTTCTGTACCCAACCGGGACGGCGCGGTCCGGGCATGCCGGCGTTCATCGAGACCGCGATCTCCAGTTCCATCGCCTTGACATAGAACGGCCAGTAGACGCGATCGGTCGGCGGCAACAGGTAACGGAATGGTGGGATACGCAAGCAGCGGACACCGTAGCGTTCGCAGTAGTCAACGACCTTGCGGATTTCGTCGTAGCCGTTGAGCGGATTGACGATCATCGCCGGCAGAATCTTGTCGGGAAACTGTTGGTGCGCTCGGCCGACCCATTCGGCATGATCGGGCTGCATGATCGAGATCACACAGGCGCCGATGTCCGACTGGTCGAGCACTTCCAGCAACTGCTCGGGCGTCTCAATCGCACCGCGCTGCTCAATGCCCTTGAACAGATAGCTGAGCGAGCTATCCCCGGCCGGATCCAGGAACGTCGAATTCACGAGTGAGTCGATGGCGCGGATGCGGTCGGTCATCAGGACTGGAGCTTTACCTGACCGCGCGGTGTCATCCCTGCCGCGCGGTAGACGTTGTCGATCACTCTCATGCTAATCACGCCGTCGATGGCGTCGGTCGGCATCGGCCGGACCCCATCGATCGCATCGATGAATGCCTGGAGCTGGTAGTTGAAGGTCGGTGTCGTGGTCAGAGTCTCCCTGCGCGTTCCCCAGGCGGTGACCAGTTCGATCAGGTGCGGCTCGCGTTGCGGCACCATCGGATTGACCACCTTGAGCCTGCCTTTGTCTCCGTAGACGTTCATGCCGCTGGAGAATCCCCCGGCTGCGTTCATTCGGCAGCAGATGCGGGCCGGAGTGTCACCTGGGAAGAGCAACTCGGCCACCATCTCGATGTCGATGTGCTCATGCACGGTCGCGGCAGTGGCGGAAACGACCTGAGGCTCGGCCTCGAACGTGTGCCGGAGAAAATGCAACGGATAGCAGCCGAGGTCCATGGTCGCGCCGCCGCCGAGTTCGATGCGGTATCGAATCTGACTCGGCGTGTCCTCGACCACGTTCTGGAAGTGCGCGTCCGCGAAGCGGATGCTGCCCAGGACTCCGCTCTGCACGATCTCACGCATTCGGCGCGACAGCGGATGGTAGTAATAGTGAAACGCCTCAGCACAGATGAGGTCGTTCTCGCGGGCACAGTCCGCCATCTCCTGCGCCTCGGCCTCATTCATCGCGAACGGCTTCTCGCAGAGGACGTGCTTGCCGGCGTTGAGCGCCCTGATCGTCCACTCGTGATGGCCGCTGATTGTGAGTGGATTGTAGATCGCGTCAACGTTGGGATCGTTCACCACCTCGTCGTACGTGTTGTGAACGATCGGGATGCCGGCTCGTCGCGCGAAGGTCTCGGCGCGCTCGCGATCGCGTGCCGCCATACAGACGATGTCGACATCGGGGAACTCAGCGACGGGCTTGACCAGGCCGCGAGGAGCGATGTATGCGGCTCCCAGGAGTCCGAAGCGAAGCGTCATTGGATATCCATGGTAGGGGCCTGCTGGAGCCTGCCCCTGCGTAGGCAAGGTACATATCTCCCCGCGACGCGGGGGGGGG
>RKRS01000018.1 GCA_007571275.1 Dehalococcoidia bacterium | reverse complement strand
ATGGGCAGTTGCGGTGACGAGCAGTGGAGCGACGTCGATAGGTTCCTGCTTTCGCAGGAATGACGAGATGGAGAGGACAGGAGTGACGGAAGGGGAGAGCAGGAACAGCGGGGAGGAGTGAATAGCAGTGATGGTCGCGATAAGCTGAGGCTATGTCCCGCCTTCTGATTGCTCTACTGCTGATCTGTGTACTCACTGTTGCCTGTAGTGGATCGGATGAGGCTGAGCCGGAGTCTGCGCCGACAGACACAGCGACCTCGGCACAGGTCGAGCCTCAGGCGGCGATGCAACAGCAGGAGGAAATCGCGCAGCCGGAGCCTCAGGAACAGACCGACGCTCAATCGTCGCAAACGACGCAGCAGTCGGCTGAGCAACCAGCCGCTAGCGCAGCCTCAGAATCAACAGTCCAGCCAGAGGCTGAGCAAACACAGATCGAGGTCGAGCAGGAGGACATCGAGGGCACGCCGGTCATCGAGCTGACGCCCGACATCATCGGTGAGCACAAAGGCGTTCGCTCAGAACGGAATGTCCTGGGCAATCCGGACGCGCCGGTGGAGATCCGTTACTACGGAGACTTCACTTGACCGTTCTGTCAGCAGTTCGCGGCTCAGGTTGAGCCGCTGATTCTGGAACAACTCGTCGCGCCAGGACTGGCGCGTTACGTCTTCCAACACTTTCCGGTGCTTGGCGAGGACTCGGCGTATGCCGCGGTCGCAGTGGAGTGCGCGGCGAATCAGGGCGGCTTCTGGACGTTCCACGACCGCTTCATGGCCGATGACCAAACCCTGTTCACGGAGGCGGGGCTGCGTCGCCAGGTCGACTTCGAAGGCCTGGAATTCGATGAACTCTGGCGTTGCCTCACTGAAGGAGAGACGGCGCCGCTGGTTGTCGCGTCCTATGAAGAGGGTCACTCACGCGGAGTCCGCAGAACGCCCACCGTATTCGTCAACGACGTCGAAGTTGAGCCGAGGTTCGAGGCTATCAGGGCGGCCGTCCTGCAGGCAGCGGGAACAGCCGGTGCGTCCGAGTGACAGCGACGTCTTCCTCTGTCCCTCTCAGGGGAGTTGCCTGGCCCATCTCAGACTCCCCCCAGAGGGTGGGGCTTCCGCTTCGGTGAGGGCAGCCCCCTCAGTCGCTGCGCGACAGCTCCCCCAGAGGGGGAGCTATTGACTGCCTTCATCAGGGTGGAGCAGGGAGCGGCGCTCTAGTTGACCAGCGCCAGGATGGCGACGGCGACTCCGACGATGATCAATACGCCGAACAGGAATTGGTTACGTATCTCAGCCATCTGATGACGCATTTCCGTCATCATGTATTCGAAGCGTAGGTCGGACTCTCGGCGGCTGTATGAATGGCTGTCGATTGCGTCCGCCGCCTCGTCAGCCTGTTCGCCATCGGCGCCGACCGCACGGAATACACGGCGCAGCCGCAGAACCGAATTCATCGACGCCATGCGTCACCTCCACCCTCTGGAGAAAGCGTAGAGGATATTTCACACGCTCCAACGGGGAAGCCCCCTCAGTCGCTGCGCGACAGCTGCCCCAGAGGGGGAGCTATTGATCCTGACCAGATCTGAGATTCCCCACTGAGTGGAGATGCAGCGGCTCTTCCTCAATCTCCCCCGTTGGGGGAGATGCCGCCAGGCAGAGGGGCTTCCCTGATCGGATGCTCTCGCTGACTGCGCTCCCGTTGTCGCGGGTGGGATACAGTCACTGCATGAGACTTACCAGACAGCTCGTGGTATTGATCGTTGGTCTGGGTTGGCTGCTATCCGCCTGTGGATCAGGTGGCGCGCCGGCCGATCAGGATGGTCAGACCGCTGCAACCGCGACGCCGCGCAGCGAGCGGACCGAGCGTGAAGCCACGATCATGCAGCAACAGGAACAACCGCCGGCGGAGACGGGCGCCGAGTCCGAACCACAGCAAGCAGGGCCGGCCGAGGAGACGATCGAGGTCGAAGCGTCTGGCGACGATGCGCCGTCAGAGCAGGCGGCGGTCGCTGGGGTGATTGGGTACGGTCATCGTCAGGGCCTGCCCTTCTCACGCAACGTGGTCGGCGATCCCGAGGCGCCGGTGCTGATTGTCGAGTACTCCGATTTCCAGTGACCGAGCTGTCGGTATTTTGCGACTCAGTTGGAGCCGCAAGTGATCGAGGAAGTCGTACGCAGCGGATTGGCCCGCTACGAGTATCGCCACTTCATCATTTTCGGAGCGGCCTCAGCGTTCGCGGCGCTGGCGACCGAATGCGCGGGCGATCAGGGCGCCTGGTGGGAGTTCCACGACGAATACCTGCTACAGGGCATGGCCCGTACGTTCACTCGGGCCGGCGCCATCGAGCTGGCCCAACGCGAGGAGCTGGACGTGGCCCGTTTCACGCAATGCATCGACAACGAGGAGCACGCCGAGCGCATCCTGCAAATGCAGCAGCAGGGGATCGCCGACGGGGTCAATGGCACGCCGAGCTTCCGCATCAACGGTCAGCCTGGCGGTCGCACCCTCGAGGCGATTCTCAACCAGGTTCGCGCGGCGGCGGATGCGACTGAAGATCAGGAGGGCGGATGATGGTGCTGAAGATCAGTCTGGTGATCGCGACCGTCGCGTTGTTGCTCAGCGCCTGTTCATCAGATGCCGACGAGCCCCAACTCACGCAGTCCAATCCGACGACGCAAGCTCAGCAGACGCAGACTGAATCAGCCACCGCTTATGTAGCCGGCCAGAGCGAGTCGGTGCAGGACGAGCGAGAATCGGAGCCACCCGCACAGGCATCGCCGGCCGAGCAGGCAGAGCAGACAACGGCTGAGGCGTCAGAGGCGCAGCCGGATGCAGTTGCACAGGCCCAGCAGCAGGCCGCCGCGCCAGAGTCGGCACAGCCTCAGCAGGCTGAGCAGGAACAGCCATCCACCGACGACGAACCCGAACCGCAGGCGATGGTCGGACAGATCATCGAATCGGGACACCGCGCCGGACTGATCGCGAATCGCCATGTCGTCGGCGACCCCGACGCGCCCATCGTGATTACCGAGTACTCGGACTTTCTTTGAGGCAACTGCCGCAATTTCGCGGCTCAGGTTGAGCCGCGCGTGATCGACGAACTGGTTCGCACTGGCCTCGCCCGTTTCGAGTACCAACACATCCTCAACCACGGACCGCCCTCTGTTTTGGCGGCATTGTCGACCGAATGCGGCGGCGACCAGGGTCGCTGGTGGGAGTTCCACGACCATTACATGACGACCCGAGACTTCTCGCGCGACGGCGCTGTGGCGTTCGCGGCGTCGCTCTCGCTCGACACCGAGCAGTTCGCGCAGTGTCTGGACACGGAGACGCACCTCGACGCGGTCTTCGCACAGCACCGCAACGCCGTCGACAGCGGGGTGCGCCGCACGCCCACGATTCGCGTCAATGGCCAGGGCGCGGCAGTCACCGATGCGCTGATCACACAGGTGCTGGAACTCGCGGAACAACTAGGGCTGGATGCGACGGACGGCTGAGTAGCGGC
>RKRS01000108.1 GCA_007571275.1 Dehalococcoidia bacterium | reverse complement strand
CTGTGTGGGCACGACCAGGTTGTCCGCGTCAGCGCCGCTGATCGTGAGGCGCAGGCGTTCGCCGGCTTGGACGATGGCGGATATCGGGTACAGCTCCAGACGGAGATCCATTGGTTCCCCGGGAGTGACCGATGCCAGATCGGCCTTGCTCCAGCTGTGCCAGAACGGGCCTTCGTGACCACCCGGATCGTCGCCGACCCGACGATGCTCGAAGTTGAGGAACCCCTCCGACAGGTAAGCTGCGCTGCCGTCGGCGGAGATCTGTTCCAGAGTGACGACAATTGCGCCTCGGTCTGAGGTCGTGGCAAGCTCCAACTCCAGCGCTGGCCAGCCGGTGATCTCAATCTCCTCGGTCAACGGCTCACTCGTGAAGGACAGACAATGCTCGGCCCTCGCGTTGAGGTCGGTCGTGTTGATGTACATATCGTCGACGTAGTAACTGTGGCGAGTCATCAGGCCGAGACTGACGTCATGGTCGACTTGGTAGTCAATTGATGCGTGCTCTCGGGGATACGACGGCGAGAGGCAGCCGTCGCTGGTGAGCCACTGACGGCGATATCCGGCTTCGGGCAGCGGTAGACGCGGGGCGGACTTCCAGACTGTGCGGCCAGACGGCTCGCTGGCGCCGTAATGGACAGCCGGCTCGTCCATGACTCCGTTGTCGATCTCTTTGAGCCAGTAGTCGAACCAGCGGCGCAGCTCGGGGTCGCCGCCCTGACCGTGATTCCATGGTCCGACGATCAGCTTTTTCGGTACATCAAGTCGATTGAATGCATCGATCAGATAGCCGGGGAAGGTCAGGTCCCACCAGCCGGTGACGAGATAGGTTGGTACGCCACTCTCGTTGATCAGATCGCAGGAGTCGAACCAGCCGCTGGCGACCTCGCTCAACCCCAGGTCTGGTCGCGGCCGACGACGCAGCAGTCCGTCATAGGACGACATCCGCGTCACGTCACGCGGGTCCATCTCCGAGAAAGTCTCGACCCAGCGATAGCGATCAGGAGATCGCTCTGATTCGGCTTCGGCTCGTAGTTGTTCGCCATCCGGTCCATCTACGGGCGCTGACGGTTCGTTCTCTGAGATGCCTTTATGCAGTCGTTCCCAGACTCGGGCGAAGCTGCGAATCGCGAGTCCGCCATCGACATAACACTGAGGCAGGCCGGGGTACTGTGGCGCGATGCACTTGAGCCCTGCGGGCTGGTGACTCGCTGTGAAGAACTGCAGCATGCCCTCATACGAGATGCCGACCATGCCAACCTTGCCCGACGACCAGGACTGCGCACAAATCCAGTCGATGACCGCTGCGATGTCTTGGCCGGCCAACCAGCTATCGCTGTACTCAGCGCCGAAGGAGGCGCCGGTGCCGCGAATGTCGACCGAGATGAAACGGTAACCGTGGTGAATGAGCTCGCGGGCGATCGGTCGCTCTTCATACTGAGTGATCAGTTCACCAGGTTCGACGCTGCGCAGCTCATTGGCATAACGAGCGGCAGTCTTGCCGTCTGCCGCCTTCTCGAAGGCGCGGCGGTACGGTGTCGCATGTAGCACCGTCGGCGTCTGACCGTCCAGCATCCGTCCGTTGCGGGTTGGGTGGAGTACGTCGAGAGCGATTCGACAGCCGTCCTGCATGGTGAGGTAGAACGACTCTCGCGCGTAACCGTCCGCTACCGGCGCTGTGAATCCGTCATAGACGCCGAGCAGTGATCTTGCGGTTGTTGCCTCTATGTTGGTCATTCTGCGCCTCCTGTTACTGATCAATAAGATAGGACGACATGGGCACAGCGCTAACCAGGGCGTCTGGTGAGGTGAACGGGGTAGTCGATGAGCACGGGGATATTGGAAACGTTGGGCGCGTTCGATCTGGTCTCGCCGCGTCGCTACGCCGAACTCGGATACCCATGGGTGGAATGGGCGGCGCTACGCCACGAGGCGCCGGTTTATCGCTACGAGCGCGAAGGCGTGAAGCCCTTTTGGGCGATCACCAAGTATGACGACGTGCAGCGCATTTCGCGTGATCCAGAAACCTTTATCTCGAGCCAGGGATTGACGGTCGAGCGTGAGCAGACCGAGCCGGAAACGGAGAGCGACGGAGTTGATTTCGACTCGCTGATCAACATGGATCCGCCCAAGCATGGCAAGTATCGCTCGGCCGTCAACCGACGTTTCTCGCCAAGAGGCATGCGGCTGCTGGAAGATCGAATCGACGCGATCGGCGCGGAGGCGGTCGACGCGGCTGCGGAGCATCTGGTTGACCAGCTGAGCGGCCAGCGTCGCGCCGACTTCGTACGCGACGTGGCCGCGAAGATGCCGATGGCCGCGATCTGCGAACTGATGGGCGTACCCCGACCGATGTGGGAGCCGATCTTCGACTGGACAAACGAACTGATCGGGGCCGCCGATCCCGAGTATCAGCGCGGACGTAGCGGCTCGCAGACGGCGGAGGCTGGCATCCGCGGCCTGCTCGGCTATTTCTCCGGGTTGATTGAGGAACGGCGTAGCGCGCCGGGCGGGGATGTGATATCGACGCTAGTCCATGCGGAGATCGATGGCGAACCGATGCCTGATCGGGACGTGCTCAACTACGCGGTGCTGCTAATCATCGCCGGCAACGAGACTACGCGGAACGCGACGTCGGGCGGGCTGCTGGCGCTGCTTGAGCATCCCGAGCAGATGGAGCGGCTGCGCGCTGATCGGTCGTTGCTGGAGAGCGGCATGGAAGAGGTGCTGCGCTGGACTTCGCCGATCATCCACTTCGCGCGTACAACGACCCGCGATGTCGAAATTCGCGGTGTGCCAATCGCAGCCGGCGACACCGTGGCGATGTGGTATCCGTCGGCGAACCGCGATGAGGACGTCTTCGACGACCCTGAGCGGTTCGATGTCGGACGGCAACCGAACGATCATCTCGCCTTCGGAGGCTTCGGGGAACACTACTGTCTCGGCGCAAACCTGGCGCGCCTGGAGCTTCGCTCGATCTTTCGCCACGTCCTGCGGCGTCTGGATCACATCGAGCTGGACGGCCCGATCGAGCGACTGAATTCCAGCCTCGTCGGTGGGATCAAGCATCTGCCGATCCGCTATGACGTTTGCTGACAGGCAATGAGAGACGCAGCGCGGTGAGAACGATCGGAGCGACTCATGACGACCATCGCAGCAACCCTTGACGAGATCGATCTGGTCAGCCCTGAGCTATACGGCCAGCGCGGTTATCCATGGGCGGAGTGGGCGACGCTGCGCCGCGAGGCGCCGGTCTACTGGTACGACCGACCGGGCGTGGCGCCATTCTGGGCGATCACAAAGTACGACGACATCCAGCGGATATCACGTGAGCCGCAGACGTTTATCAGCAGCCGACGGCTGGTGGTCCGTTCCGCCGGCTCGGGCGACGGCGGCGCGAACGATCCCGATCTGACCGTGCCGAACCTGATTAACATGGACCCGCCCGAGCACGGCCAGTACCGCAACGCGACCAGCCGCCGTTTCTCGCCGCGCGGGATGCGTCTGT
>RKRS01000160.1 GCA_007571275.1 Dehalococcoidia bacterium | reverse complement strand
GAGAGTGACGCGTCGCTGATCCAGTCGCGCGCGTCCATCAGTCGACACAGGGATCGCCACTGCGCGTCCGACACCACCGCAATCGCGCACCATTGATCGACGCCACGGCAGGGGTAGACGGCGTGCGGCGTCCACTGCTCCCAGGACGGATCGTTGCCGAGCGGCTGCGCAGCGCGTCCGTTGGCGAACCAGTCGAGCAGCGCAGGTCCGCTGAAGCTGACCCCGACCTCGAACTGACTCATGTCGATTCGCTGACCATGTCCTGTCTGTCGACGCGCCTCGATCGCGGCCAGCACGACCACGACCCCGTGCAGACCGGCCATGTGGTCGTTGTAGCTAAAGCCGATCCCGATGTCATTGCGACCAGGCACACCGGTCAGGTATGTCAGGCCAGCCAACGCGTGCACGGTTGGCGCGTAGGTCACATACGACGCCCACGGTCCGCTGATCCCCATTCCCGACATGCCTACATAAATCACACTCGGATTGTTGGGGCGAACGGCGTCGTAGCCGAGATTCCAGCGGTCGAGCACGCCGACGGAGAAGTTGTCGATCACGACATCCGCCCTGAGCGCGAGTCGGCGCGCGATGTCGCGCGCGTCGTCACGACTCAGATCAAGCTGCAGGACCCGCTTGTTGCGATTCCACATCGTGTGGTACGGATGATCGACGCCGCCGGCGAGCCCGGCCCGCGTGTTCGTCATGATCTTGACTACATCGGCGCCCATGTCGCCGAGCACGCGGGTGGCAAACGGCCCGGCCAGCACGTGGGTGAAGTCGAGAATGCGGATGCCTTCGAGCGGGCCGCTGGTCGGCTGCATCAGTCGCTCCAACCGACCACATCAAGCGCGTCATCGGCGTTGATCGGCTGAGCCTCACCACCGTTGGAGATCGCCCAGGCAGTGTCGGAGAAGTGATACGGCGCTCCAGGCCCGGCAGTGGTGGCGTCGCCGCTGGGATATTCAGCCCACCATTCCCGAGCCTGCAGCTGCGGATTGCTGGCGACTTCGGGCACGGTCATCACCCAGCCGTAAGGATGATGCCGAGCCTGCGCCTCGTGGAAAAATGGCTCAACTTCTTTGGTCGCCACCCACTCATGTAGCGTGCGCATCGTGATCTCGATCATTTCGGCCAGGTTGCTCGGATCGCTGAAGCGTTCGTCCAGCAGTTCCAGTCCACGCCCTTCCTCGATCAGCCAGGCAAGTTGCTTCTGAAAGTCTGGCGTTGGCGTGATCATGATCGACCCGCCGATCGCCTGCATCACGATGTAGGCGTTGGACCAATGCAGCGAGCCTCGTCGGGGCAAGACCGGGCTCTCGGCGAAGGGCATCAACTCGTGATACCAGGCCCACATCAGCACGTGTTCCAGGATCGTGCAGAGCGCTTCATGCACGCTCAGTCTGACGATCTGGCCCTGCCCGGTCTCACGCGCATGGTTGAGTGCAGCCAACGCTCCGATTGCCGCGTAGACGCCGCTGACAAAGGCATACTGATCGCCAAAGAGCTTGAGCGGCGGCGTATCGCTGTCGCCCGATGTCGCAGCGATCCCGCCGAGCGCCTCCGCGACCAGTCCGGGCGCCTGATAGTCCTGCCAGGGACCAGAGCCTCCGAACGACGTGACATCGACGATCACCAGCTTCGGATTGGCTTCCAGCAACGCCTCGGGATCCGGCAGCTGTTCGCAATCGAGGATGATGTCAGCCGCAGACGCCAGATTGGCCACGGTCGCGCCGTCGTCGCTCCTGAGGAACTGTCGGGAGCTGGCGAAGAACGCGTGCCAGAGCGACGCCCCGTTCTCGTGCAACGGCCCCCGATGACGTAGCGGATCTCCAGCGAGCGGCTCGACTCGGACGACTTGAGCGCCAAGATCGCCCAAGAGCTTGCCGGCGTAGATGGCGCGGTCGTCCGTGAGGTCGATCACGCGAACGTTGGCGAGAGAACCAGACATGTTGGAGAGTCTACAGGCGCGACCTCCAGCGCCCGACCCCCGTGGGGGAGGATGAGCAGGAATGACGGTCTCGCCGACGGAAAAATGGGCAGCCTTTGTTAGTCTGACGACAGGATCGGACTGTTGTCTGGGAGCGCATTGCAATGGATTTCAAATTCTCGGCTGAAGACGTGGCATTTCGCGAGGAAGTGCTGGATTTTCTGGGCGAGCAGCTGCCTCCGGGCTGGGCTGACCTGTCCGAAGGGCCAGCGGAGGATGGCGCGGCGAACCGAGAGCGCTGGGAGTTTACTCGCGGGTTCCATCGAGCCCTGGCGGAGCGCGGCTGGTTGACATTGGGTTGGCCGACCGAGCACGGCGGGGCCGGTGCCGGGCCGGTGCGACAGGCGATGTTCAACGAGACGATGGCGCATCATCGGGCGCCGGTCTACAACCAGGGCGTCGACCGCGTCGGGCCGACAATCATCATGTATGGCTCCGACGAGCAGAAAGAGTTCTTCCTGCCGCGTATTCGCGGCGCTGACATCCAGTGGTGCCAGGGATTCTCGGAGCCAGGCTCCGGGTCAGACCTGGCCTCGCTGCAGACGCGCGCGCTGCGCGACGGCGACGACTACATCATCAACGGGCAGAAAATCTGGACGTCGGGCGCGCAGCACGCTGACTGGATTTTCATGCTGGCGCGGACCGAGCCCGACGCGCCGAAACATCGTGGTATCTCCTTCTTTCTGATCGATATGAAGACGCCGGGGATTACGGTGCGGCCGCTGGTCAATATGGCCAACCGACATCATTTCAACGAGGTGTTTTTCGAGGACGTGCGAGTGCCGGCCCGGAATATGGTCGGCGAGGAGAATCGCGGCTGGTACGTGGCCACCACGACGCTCGATTTCGAGCGTTCGGGGATTTCACGGGTGGTGTCAGGCGTGCGTCTGCTCGGCGAGCTGACCGAGCTGGCCAGCAAGCCTGGTCCGGATGGTCGGCGACCGGATGAAGATCCGCGCGTGCGACACCGGCTGGCCGAGCTACAGATCGAGTTCACGGTTGGCCGTTGGCTGGCCTATCGGGTGGCGTGGATGCAGTCGCAGGGTCTGGTGCCGAACCACGAGGCCTCGATGAGCAAGCTGTTCGGGACGATGATCAACCAGCGCCTGGCCGGGATGATCAATATGTTCGGTCTGGGCGGCACCCTCTCGGGCGAGCAGGAGCATGCGCCGCTGCACGGTCGGCTGCCGGATGAGTATCTGAACTCAGTGCCGTTGACGATCGCGGCGGGCACCTCTGAGATCATGCGCAACATCATCGCCACCCGAGGTCTCGGCCTGCCGCGCTAGAGTTCGGGCATGAGTGAGCCCAACTGGACGAACCAGACGCTCTGGACAGGGGACAACCTCGATGTGATGCGAGGGATGAACTCAGAGTCGGTTGACCTGATTTACCTCGATCCCCCCTTCAACTCCAACCGCGACTACGCCGCTCCCATCGGCTCCGAAGCCGCAGGCGCCGCATTCAAGGACACCTGGACGCTTGATGACCTGGACGTCGCCTGGCATGGCGAGGTCGCTGAGCGTGAGCCTGCGCTGGC
>RKRS01000273.1 GCA_007571275.1 Dehalococcoidia bacterium | reverse complement strand
CGCGAGGTCGAACCAGACGAGCTGACCTACGTGCAGCTGCATTCCAGCGGCGCAGAGAACATCACTGGCATCTCCGATCCCGTGCTTGATGATCTCTGTGTAGCGCAGCGGAGCGAGCTGGATCCGTATGCTCGTGGAGAGCTGCTCGAGCAGATCCGGCGTCGTGAGGCGGAAAGCGTCTGGCGGCTGCATCTGGTCAATCCCTACGGCGCATTGGTTCGGCGGGGATACGTCTACAACTACGGCGCCACCTACTTCGCACACACGCTCGAGCAGCACCCCAAGCGCCTCGAACGCACCTGGATGACGCCCCGCGCAGAGGGCTAGGGGCTCTCCGGTGCGCTGTTCGGCCCCACTCCGCTACACTGCCGACTGAGCCACTGAGACTTGGCGCGTGCGCGCCTCAAGAAAGGAACTTGAACGATGGAAATGCAGAATGTCGTCATCCTCGACGGCGTGCGGTCCGCCTTTACGCGGGTTGGTCTCGGCGCGCTCACGGCGACCCGACTGGACACGATCGGCGTCCAGGTGCTCCAGGAGCTGCTGAGCCGCTACCCGCAACTCTCCCCACACGAGATTGAAGACGTCGGCATGGGCTGCGTCGGCGGCGTGACTGAGCTGGCCGGCATCGGCGCCAACCACATCGTGCGACTGGCCGGCCTGCCCGAGTCCGTCTGCACCTTCGACTCCAACCGCCAGTGCGGCTCCTCCATGGAGACCATGCACCGCGTCGCGCAGGAGATCATGGTCGGCGCGATCGACGTCGGCGTGGCGCTGGGCGTCGAGCGCATGGGTCGCCAGCTGGGCGGCGGCGGCGGCGCGGCCCCGAACCGGATCACCGAGTTCAACCAGGACCGCCACAACATGACTGAGTCGCAGCGCAATCTCGCCCCGAGCCACGGCCTCGACTTTTCCGTTCCGATTCCGGATGAGATTCTCGACTCCTCGCCCGTCTGCTCGATGCTGCAGACCGCCCAGAACGTCGCCGAGATGTACGACATCTCCCGCGAGACGCTGGATGAGTTCGCGGTCGAGTCGCACCGCAAGTACGGCGAAGCGCTGGCTTCCGGCTTCTACGAGCGTGAGATCGTGCCGATCGAGGTGGAGCGCCCCGTCTTCGACGAGGAAGGCAACCTGCTGCTCGACGAGCGCGGCGAAACGACCGTCGTCACGGTCGACGAAGGCTACCGCCCGGGCACGAACTTCGAGGGCCTCAGCGGCCTGCGCACCGTGCGCGGCACCGTCTCGCACACGCAGAGCGAGATTCGCATCACCGCCGGCAACAGCTGCCCGACCAACGACGGCTTCACCGCGGCGCTGCTGATGAGCGAGCGCAAGGCGGACGAGCTCGGCCTCGAGCCGCTGGCCCGCATCGCCGGCTTCGGCGTCGGCGGGGTCAAGCCGCAGGTCATGGGTCTCGGCCCGATCCCCGCGACGCGCAAGGCGATGGCCCACGCGGGCATCGACGCCTCGGAGATCGACCGCGTCGAGTTCAACGAAGCGTTCGCGGCGCAGGTCATCCCCTCGGTGAAGGAACTCGGGATTCCGATGGACCGTGTGAACGTCAACGGCGGCTCGCTGGCCATCGGTCACCCGCTGGGCGCCACCGGCACCCGCCTGGTCACGACCGTCGCGCGAGAGCTCAAGCGCTCCGGCGGCCAGTACGGCCTCGCCACCCAGTGCATCGGCGCCGGCATGGGCATCAGCACGATCATCGAAGCTGTCTAAGCCCATAGCCAATCGGCAAGCCAAAGCGGGCGGGGCAAATGCCCCGCCCGCTTTCTTATGTCCTTTCTTCGCGTCTCTTTACCTCCCAGTTCAGCTAGCTCTCTCCGGGCGCGGTTGCCTTGTCGATGACGTCAAGCCATGCCTCAACCTCTTGCCGGCCAAGCTCGCTGATACGCCACGTGTTTCTCGGTGCGTCTTCGAGAAGACCGTCTTTAATCAGATTCTTTTTCAGGCTACCTAATTTGGGATGCCACTTGGGTCGACCATTGGACTCGCACACCTCATAGTCAGTCTGAGACAAGTACTGTGAAATCATCGATGCAATCGCATCGATCAGTTCAGTAAAACTTAGAACTCCACCGTTGCACACCAGTGCTGTCAACACTGCTGGACGAAACTTGCGGTATCGCGACTCCATGACTTTCCCTCGTTGTACGGTTGCCTCTGAACCAAGATCCTGCACTGCGCTTTCCCTTTCCGGTTTCATCGGGATGTTGTGGGGCTCACTCAGGATGCGTTCTGCTTCACGCACTGCATCAGAATTGGCTTGCGATCCCAGTGGCTCAGAATCGACCATGCGAGCTCTCTGCTCCATCAACTCTCTCTTGAGAGTTTCGTCTACCATCATTTGCCACCCGCGAAGCGAATGGATATCCCCACGTATCAGGTGGTGTGAGATTGACTTGATCGCCATTCGATCGCCCACTTCGAGAGCAGCCTTTAGTTCCTCACAGAGCTCTAGACGATGCTGGGCACCACGGGTTCCATGAGTAGCCAAACGCAGAAGTCGATCGAGAGTACGATCCCAGTCGCCATGTCTGTTGAAATCCGCCACAAAACCTACTTCCTGCCAGACGCAACTGAAACCACCGTCTGGCCACTGTGCGAACCCTGTGGACTCTCGCGGAGCATGGAGCGCGCCGAGCAAACAACACACGGTATGCTGCATCCGCGAGCGGCCCCAGGGTCGCTCGTAGAGTTTCCCCGTCCGGTTACGGCTCGATAGGCACTCCCGTTCCAGAGGAATCAACACTCGCCTCATCGGCCAGCCGCCTGAAAACACCCGCGCCAATTTTCTCAAACTTCTCGCTCTTGCCGAGGTGGTAGTAGAGGGAAGCTTGAGCCGTCGCAACGCTTCGGTAGCGGTCAGGGTCAAGATCGACTACATGTTGAGCAAGCTCACGCATATGCACCTGACCCGAGTGTCGTTCTGCAAACTTGGACGCGATCTCAATAATGCCCATTCGTCCGACTCTGCTTGTTACCTCAGGTGGAGAAAGTCCAGACAACCGGCCAGTACGTCCTTGAGCGCCACTGTCGATCATCGGTTCACGCTCAAGCATCTCAATCTCTCTCTTTGCTCGCTGAGCGCGGGAGACTGGATCACGACCACGCAACGTCCCTCGAGAATCGACAGGAGGGTCGAAATGCCCCCTGGTTAGAGACTGAATAGTGCCTTCAAGAGTCCCTCGCTCTTCCAGTAACCGAAGAAGCTCTGCGACTGCCTGATGTGCAACGGCAATCTGCGAGTTGATAGCCGGTTCCAGAGACCCGATTCGCTCTGAGATGATCTCGACTGCGATGTCGGTCTTGTCAGCTGCGTCCATCGTGCGGCCTTGTCCTTTTGTGACTCTGCGCCAGAATTTACACCTCTGAGACAGAGTCTGTCAAGAGGCGTTGTGCCCGAGTGAGTTCCGATAAGCTGTTCACGAATGCTGTTTGTGTCAGGAGCAACACACCATGGTCACTGAGACACGACCCGCTACGCCGGTTGGCGTTTCCCATCCGCTGGACCCGCTGTCCGCCGACGAGATTTCGGCGGCCT
>RKRS01000019.1 GCA_007571275.1 Dehalococcoidia bacterium | reverse complement strand
TGGCGCCGCGCTTTGCTCCGGGGTGGGTGAAATTAGATTGCCGGGGTGCGGCATGTTACCCAACTGATCGCCCCGATCACCTGGCGAACCACAAGCGAGCCTGGCGCCACGCGCCAGGGATGGATCGTCACCACGACACGAACGCTCAACGGACAGAGCGTTTCCTGGAGGACTGAGATGAGGAAGAAGATTGCCACCGCGGCCGGCGTTGCCGTCCTGCTGGCCCTGGCCCTGCTGGCCGGACGGGCGGGCGCTGAGGATCTGCCGGTCTGCAGTGTGGACATTCCATTCGATGCCGAATGCTACTGCGAGGAACTGCCGACCGAGATCAAGCTCGCCCCGTTTTGGCCGCTGGACGCCGAGGGCATTCGATCCCATAAGGATGAGAGCCAGCCGGGGCTGATCAGGATCACACGGCCCCTGTTCAACGGCGACAACTACCCCGACACCAAGTTCTTCGTACATTGGGAGCGGAGCGCGCTGCTCTACCATCCCAAGCACGAGGTGTCAGTCAGCGGCACGTTTGATTGGCCGCGCGATCAAACTGAAGTGATGTTTGATATCGGCGGCTGCTCGCCCAGGAACGGCGTGGTCCGGATTCGCTACGAGTTCCACTACGGCGCGAACTCGGTCCATCTACCGGGCTGGACCGGCTTCATCTATCAGGGACAGCTTCTCAATCATCGTATGAAGTGGGACATCGCCCAGGCGACGGTGGCGGAGGAGTGCTACGAGCATCCGGCCGACATTCCGCTCGAACAGACGCTGCTACTGAACTGGTGGGATGACTATCCCAAAGAGATCACCGCGTTCTGGAATCCCAACACCCTGCCAACCAAGTATGACGTAGAAGTGCAGCTGACTGAGTATGGGAACTGGAACGACCCCAGCACCTATCGCACCATGATCCAGACGAGGGACAGGGTGGGTACGAAGGCGGTCAAGTTCACGGCCGGCGCGCACAACCTGGAAAACCTGCAGATGTACATCGTGCGCGCGCGGGCCTTCGATCCGGAGGACGGTCGGCGCGGCGAGTGGACCAGCTGGAAGCAGATTTACTACTTCGGTTTCGACCGCTACATCTACGCTCGCTACGGTGATGTGCGCCCGGTCAATCTGCCCGAGCTGCCGGCGGCGTTCGGCAGCTCGCCGCTGCCGAACGGTAACGAAATGGACGAGTACACGGCGGATGCGGTCGAAGCCGTTCCCGACCCTGAAACGGTCGCGCGGATCGAGCAGGCGATGGCAGATGACGCAGCCGTCAACGCCCCTCCCCAGATCGCGCCCGCGCCGTCTGATTCGCTGATCAATCCACCCGAGGAAGAAACGGCGGAAGAGCCGCCGCCCGACGACGTTGTCTGGGCGCAGCCGATCGATGTCGATCCCGGCTATGAATATCCACCGGAAGAGGAGGGGGCGTGGGAAGACGACGACGATCCGTACGAGGAACCTTCTGAAGAGGAGGACGAGTGGTGGGGCGATGATCCCACTGATGGCGACGACCAGGACGACTGGTCGTGATCAGCCGACTGAGAGCGGCGGTCGCTCGCTAGCGACCACCACGGCGGCGTCAGATCGTGAACACTCACGGTCTGGCGTCGCTACTGTTCCAACCCTCGGACGAGTACGCCACAGCGCCTCTCTTGCCTGCTGCGCAAGGGAGGCGCTGTGGCGTACATTGACCGTGCGACGACCATGCCACCAGCTGACACGATGACTGGAGCGAACCGCGATGTCCCTTGCCGACTACGACCTGCTGGACCCGGAAACGCTTGAGTGTCCCTATCCGTTCTACGAAGCGCTGCACCGTGAAGCGCCCGTCTACATGATTCCCCAGATGGGGATGGCCGTGGTCAGCAGCTTTGATCTGATTCACGAGGTCGTGCGCGATCCGGCGACGTATTCGTCGGCGCTGGCGACCGGGCCGCAGAATCTGCCGGGCGAGATCGAACGCTCGACGGATGAGGAACTGCAGGAGCTGCGTCGCGTGAACGCGCGGGCAAACGTGCCGACGCTGCTGGCGGCGGATCCGCCGCACCATGCGCGTTATCGCTCGCTGGTCAACAAGGCGCTCTCGGCGCGGCGGGTGGCGGCGATGGAAGGCTACGTGCGCGAAATCGTGACGGAGCTGATCGACGGGTTCATCGATGACGGCCAGGTGAATTTCACGAGTCAGTTCGCGGACGAACTGCCGATGGCGGTGATCGCCGATCAGATCGGGGTGCCGCGCACGGAGCTACGCGACTTCAAACGTCGGGCTGACTTTGCGATCGGCGGGATCGAACGTCAGGTACCGCCGGAGCAGGAGCGCGCCGTGCTGCAGGCGGGGATTGAGTTGCAGGAGTACTTTCTGATGCGGGCGGCAGAGCGTCGCCAGCATCCACAGGACGACATCCTGACCACGCTGGCGACAGCCGAGCTGGAGACCGAGGATGGATCGCGCCCGTTGAACGATCAGGAGATCCTGAGCATCCTCCAGCAATTGCAGGTGGCCGGCAAGGAGACGACCGCGCACCTGATTGGCAGCGCGATGCTGCTCTTCATCGAGCATCCTGAGCAGCGGGTCAAGGTGCAGCAGGATCCCTCGCTGATTGCGAACATGACCGAAGAGGCGCTGCGGGTGGAGTCGCCGGTGCGGGCGCTCTTCCGCACGACCACGCGCGAGGTCACGCTGGGCGGCGTCGCACTGCCCAAACGGACCCTGCTGATGCTGCTCTTCGCCGCGGCGAACCGTGATGAATGCGCGTTCGAGAACGCAGCGCAGTTCGATGTCGAGCGGGAGAACGCGGGCGATCACCTGGCCTTCAGCTGGGGCGCGCACTACTGCATCGGCGCGGCGCTGGCGCGTCTGGAGATTCGCGTCGCGTTCGAGGAGGTGTTGCGGCGGATGACCAACTTCCGTCTCGATCCGGCCTATCCGGCGCCTCGCCACGAGCCCAGCTACATCCTGCGCGGGCTGCAGGAGCTGCACATCCTGTTCGACAAGCTGGCGTAGGGTCAGACCGTGCCTGTCCATATTGACTTGCCGGACATCCTGCGCGACGACCACAACGCGGTCTACACCGCGCAACAGCTGGAGCCAACGCTGGCGCGGCTGCGGTCGGCGGTGGATGATCTGGGAACGGCGCGTCCAGGCGCGGCGGCCCTGGTCGCGGCCTGGACGCGGATCACGGAACTACGACTGCCGCGCAAAGCGGTACCGGGAGCGGTGCTGGACCAGATCGAGGCGCTGGTGGCGGTCTGGGGAAGTCACGCGACGGGCGGTATTGCTCAGCACGCTTATGCGCTGAGCGAGGACGAACGCGCGGTCGAGGCGGCGCGGATTCGCGGCATGCTGTCGACGACGGAGGCGGCCGCCGCCAACGCGCCGTCCGACCCGCTCTTCCTGAGCGAGTAGTCCGCGCAGCGTCGGGCCGACCCTACGCGAACCCCGCCTGGCTAGCGGTCGTAGGCGACCCACTGGTCGTAGAGGTGGTGGAAGTGTCGGATTTTGCCTTCCTCGTAAGCGGCGAGGTAGATGTAGGGATCGACCTTGGCGCGTAGACCCCGTTGAATC
>RKRS01000159.1 GCA_007571275.1 Dehalococcoidia bacterium | reverse complement strand
CCTTCGCTCGTAGCAGAAATCGATGTCGATATCCGGCATCTCGCGACGTTCGAGATTGAGGAAGCGCTCAAAGACGAGCGAATATTCCATCGGGTCGATGTCGGTGATATCGAGGCAATAGAGCACCAGACTCGCCGCCGCTGAGCCTCGCACCGCCCGCGCAATCCCCCGATCGCGCGCAAAATGCGCGAAATCCATCACGATCAGGAAATACTCGGCAAAACCCGTTTCCTCGATCACGTGCAGCTCGTACTGCAACCGCTCCCGATGACTCTCAGGCGGGGCGCCGTAGCGCTGCGCAAGCCCGGTGAATGCCAGGTCGGTCAGGTGTTCCAGCGCCGACATGCCCTCGGGGATGTCTGGCTGCGGCAGACGCAAGCGCCCGAACTCCAGGTTCACATCGCAGCGCTCCGCGACCAGCTGGGTGTTGGTCACCGCCTCAGGCAAATCGGCGAACTGCTCCAGCATGTATGACTCCGACGTGAGGTAGAAATCCTCGCCGTCGAAGCGGAACCGCTTCTCATCGGTCCGCACCGCGTTCGTGCCGATACAGAGCAACAAATCGTGCGCGTCGTGATCGCCCGGCTCGCAGTAATGCGCGTCCTGAGTCGCCACCAGGGGAATCCCCAGCTCACGCGCCATCGAGACCGTATGCCTGAGCTGCGGCTCGAATTGCGGTAGCTCCTGGTGACGCTGAATCTCGAAGTAGTAGCGATCGTCGAAGACCTCGCGGTACCACTCCACCACCCGCTGCGCCTCGGCCAGATCATCTCGTTGCAACGCGCGCTGCAACTCTGATGAGGGACATCCCGAGAGGACAATGATTCCTTCCGAGTAGTCCGCCAACAGCTCCCGATCCACTCGCGGGCGGTAGTAAAACCCCTCCAGATGCGCTCGTGTCGAGAGTTGGATCAGGTTGCGCCAACCAGCCTGATTCTGCGCCAACAAGACCAGGTGATACGAGTTCGAGGCCGCTTCGCGCCCGGCCGATCGATCCTGTCTGTCGCCTGGCGCGACATAGGCTTC
Organism: Dehalococcoidia bacterium; assembly: GCA_007571275.1. Taxonomy (GTDB): domain Bacteria; phylum Chloroflexota; class Dehalococcoidia; order Bin125; family Bin125; genus Bin125. Next base: position 11,103 of record RKRS01000159.1, on the reverse strand, counting down.
CATGCCCAAGACCGGCCGAATGCCTTCGCTCTGGCAAGCCCGGTAGAACTCGACCGCGCCATACAGATTGCCGTGGTCGGTAATCGTCAGTGATTCTTGGCCCAACGACTTCGCCCGAGCCGCCAACGCGGAAATCTTGGACAGCCCGTCCAGCTCCGAATACTCGGTATGCGTATGTAGGTGCGCGAACATTGACGACGCCCCTCTCGCCAGCTGCCAGCGTTCCGACTCGTCACAGGTTCAACCAGCAGCCGCGGGTTGTCATCTAACGAATAACAAATTCACAGCGATTTGCAGAATGTGCGAACTGTGGAAACTTCAGAGCGCCGCGCACAGACCATCGGACGCAACAGGACCGAATCCGAACTGCTGGCGTCCGTCCTCGCTCGTTCCCGGCTACTGCCTCAGCGGCGCAGGGAAAAGGAACTGCCTAGATATCCTCGTCCAGCTGGAAGGCCGAGTGCAGCGCCCGCACCGCTTCTTCCCCTCGATCGGCCCGAACCAGGCACGTGATCCGAATCTCCGATGTCGTGATCAGCTCGATATTGATCCCCGCATCTGATAGCGAGCGGAACATCGTCGCCGCGTAGCCAGGACCGGACTGCATGCCCGTTCCGATCAGCGAGACCTTGACCAGATCGTGATCAAACAGGACGTTCGCCGCGCCCAACTCAGCTGACAGGGACTTGCTGATTTCCTGCGTCCGTTCCCAATCGTCTTTGGTGACCGTGAACGTGAGATCGGTCAGTTGCAGCTCTGACGCGTTCTGCACAATCGTGTCGACCGAGATGCCGGCGTCGGCGAGCGGACCGAACAGCTGTGAGGCGATGCCTGGTCGATCAGGAACGTTTCGCAGCGTGACCGACGCGACATCGCGATCCAACGCGATCGTTCGGACTCGATTTTCCGGCTCCATGTGAACCTTCCCTCGGATGAGCGTGCCGCCGCCCGAACCGAATTCGGCCTGCGACGACGCCACCAGAATTGGAATGTCGTAGAGCAACCCCAGCTCGACCGCACGTGGGTGCATCACCCCGGCTCCTTGCTGGGCTGCCTCCAGCATCTCCTCCGACGCGATATCCCGCAGACAGCGCGCCTGCGGCTCGATGCGCGGGTCGGTGGTGTAAATGCCTTGCACATCGGTGTAGATCTCGACCTGTCTGGCCTTCAGCGCCGCGCCCAAGGCCACCGCTGACGTGTCCGAGCCGCCACGACCGAGCGTCGCGTAGTCACCCTGCGGACTCTGACCCTGGAATCCGGCCACGACAACCACATGGCCCTCGGCGAACTCTTCCTCGATTCGCCAGGTGTCGATGCCCCGAATCCGCGCCCGACCGAACGTGTTATCGGTAAACACGCCAGCCTGTGCGCCGGTCAGCGCGACGGCGGGGCAGCCCATCTCGACCAGCGCCATCGCCAGTAACGCGCTCGAGACCATCTCGCCGGTCGCCATCAGCAGATCGGTCTCGCGACGAGGCGGACGAGGATTCACCTCGCGCGCCAGGGTTAACAGTTCGTCAGTGGTCTTGCCCATCGCCGAGACCACGACCGCAATCTGCTCACCATCGACTGCGCGCGCTGCGACTCGGCGGGCAACGTTTCGCAGCCGCTCGACCGAACCGACTGACGTCCCACCGTACTTCTGAACAACCGTCACAGAATTTGCGCTCCGCCGAGATCGATTTCGGTCACGAAGCCCTCGCCGCTGATCCCATGTGCGCTGGCAGTGGTCACGAAGGCCGCCCGCACATCCTCGGCCCGACCCTCGCTCGCTACCGCCATCAACGTCGAGCCACCGCCGGACAGGTAAGCCGCGTAAGCGCCTGCCGATTCCGCGGCTTCAAACAACTCAAACATGGCCGGGAACAGCTTTGATCGTGGAATCTGGTGCAAGCGGTCATCAACAGCGGTCTTCATCGCCTCCCATGAGCCGGTCGTCAGAGCTGCGACCAGCAACGCCGAGCGACACGAGTTGTGCACCGCGTCCTGACGCGACAGCTGATCGGGCAGCAACGCGCGGCCCTTCTTCGTCGACATGTTGAAGCTCGGTGTAAACCCGACAAACCGCAGCCCGTCGGCAACCGACAGTGACACTCGCGTGACCTGGGAACCGTCCATGGCCACGATCTGACAACCGCCGAACAGCGCTGGCGCCATGTTGTCAGCGTGGCCTTCCAGCTCGGAGCCGATTTCCAGTATCCGATGTTCCGACAGGGGCTGGCCCAAGAGAGTATTGGCCGCGACCAGCCCGGCCCCGCGATATGCCGCACTGGCGCCCAGACCCCGGCCCAGGGGGAATTCAGCCTGCACCGCAATCTCGATCTCCTCGGACTCAGGCCGTTGCTGACCCAACTCGCGGTAGACCTCGCGCACCGCCTTGCGGACATGCCGCGACATCGGCGAGCGCTCGCCCTCACTGCCCGAGGCGACCGATACCGTCACCGTGGCGTATCGCTGTAGCGCCACTCCAACCGCGTCGAACCCGGTTCCGAGATTTGCGGAGGTCGCGGGAACGCGGACAGTGATCGGGCCCAACGGCTCGATTGTTCCCGCGTGTTCCGACCATGTTTCAGCAGTCATCGGGCAACATTCTATGAGGCGCTGACACGTGCATCCAACCAATCGTTCACAATCTGCAGCGCATCCATCAACACATGAGAGGCGTCACGAGACGCGTCAATGACGACGATCCGATCGCTGGAATCCGTCGCCAGCTTCTGAAAACCGGCGTTCACCCGTTGATGAAACGCGAGATCCGCGTCACCAATCCGATCAGCTTGAGCGGAACGCGCCCGCGTCCGCTCAAGTCCGATCTCAGCCGGCGCATCCAGCAGCAGGGTCAGATCCGGCGTCAAGCCTTGCGTCGCTTCGCTGTTCAGGCGGCGCAATCGTTCGATATCCAGCCCACGGCCATAGCCCTGATAGGCCAGCGTCGAGTCGCTGTAGCGATCGCTCAACACCAATTCGCCCGCCGCCAGTGCGGGCTTGAGGACGTCCTGGACATGCGAGGCGCGGGCAGCCAGGAACAACCAGGTCTCGTCCCAGTCACCCATCGCCAGCTCGGGATCCAGGACCAACGACCGCAGCCGCCTACCCAGCTCTGTCCCGCCTGGTTCGAAGGTCAGCCGAACGGTGTGGCCCGATTCGCTCAGACATGCGCCGAGCGACCGCGCCAATGTGCTCTTGCCGGCGCCGTCCCCACCTTCGACCGTGATGAACGCGCCTGGCCTGCCTGGCCAATCAGCCTCAGCCGGCATGGATGCGTACTCGTCGATTCGGCTCGCGACCTTTACTCACCGATTCCAACGCCTGATCGCTGGCCAGCTGGTGCTGCAGCTTACGGATGTACGGATTCTGCGGCGCCAAATCCACTGCCGCCTGTCGACCGGAATGAATCTGCGAGATGGCCTCTTCCGCTTCCGACAACGCGGCGGTCACCGTATCGTTCGGCGACGCGCCCTTGGACAGCGCCCGCAGGCTTTTCTCCATCTGCAGCACGGTATTGTGTTTGAGTACCACGACCGGGAGTCGCCGCGATTCCGCCAACCGCAGCTCCGGCGGACGACGACGGAACGCGGCGCGCAGCGTGATCAGGACATCGGCCTCTTCGAGTCGCTCGGCAATCGACACGTTGACGCCGGTTTCGCGAATTGCTTCACGCAACCTCGAAAGCGACACACCCAGCGGATACACCTTCTGATGCGGTCCCGGCGCCGCTGTCCGCGCCCGCGAGCCCATCCGTCGCCGCAACGGCGCTTCGTGCGACGACCCGTTGCCGAAGCTCGGACCACTGCCCATCGTCGCCATGGTCGGCTTGCGCTCGAACAGATCATTGAACGAGGACTCAAATCCCGACAGTGAACTGTCGGAGACGATCGACTCCACCGAATCGGTCGATGTGTGCACTGCGCCCTCGTCGTCCATTTCGCGAATTTCCGCCGCCACAGATTCTCCGCGCAACAACGCGTCCACCGTCGTATCAAGATCGGAGTGCACCGCGACCCGCGTGAACGACTGAATCTCTACCAACGCTTCAAACGTGGGCGGCGCTTTGCGTTCCAGCACCGATTTCCGCGTCCCCCGTCGTCTGGCCTCTTCGTCCGACAGGGTCACGGTCTGAATCCCGCCGATCAGATCGACGAGGGTTGGATTCAGCATCAGGTTGGCCAGCGTATTGCCGTGCGCCGTTGCGACCAGTTGCACGCCACGCTCCGCGATCGTTCGCGCCGCCTGCGCTTCCAACTCAGTCCCGATCTCGTCGATCACGATCACTTCCGGCATATGATTTTCGACCGCCTCGACCATGACCGAGTGCTGCAATTCGGGCCGCTCCACCTGCATCCGTCGCGCGCGACCAATGCCCGAGTGCGGAATGTCTCCGTCGCCGCCGATCTCGTTCGAGGTGTCGACGATTACCACCCGCTTGCCCTGCTCGGCCAGTACCCGCGCCGCCTCGCGCAGAATCGTGGTCTTGCCAACGCCCGGTCGACCGAGCAACAGAATCGACGCTCCCGCCTTGACGAAATCCTCGATCACCGCCACCGACCCGGTCACGGCGCGACCCACGCGCATCGTCAACCCCACAACCCCCCGCTGTCGATTACGAATGCACGCGATTCGGTGCAGGGTTCGCGGGATGCCAGCGCGATTGTCGGCGCCGAACTCGCCGAGTCCCGCGACCACCAACTGCAGTTCGGCGTTCGTGACTTCGGCGTCGCGCAGGACAACCTCAGTCTCGAGATACCGTGCATATGGCGGTCGGCCGAGATCCAGCACGATCTCCAAGAGCGTATTTTCGTCCCCGCGTTCGCCGATCGCTCGACGGATTGCCGCTGGCAGAGTCGACAACAGCGCCTCGAGATCGTCACTGTGCGTCGGAGTGACGGCATCCAGCATCAGCCCGAGCCTCCTGCCGCGGCAGGTACCTGCCCGGCGTCACGCTGCGATCCGTATTGCTCACACATCTCAACGAATCGGCGATGCAGACGACCATCTTCCGTCAGCTCAGGATGAAACGTTGTCGCCAACAACGATCCGTACTGAACCGCTACGGCTTCATCGTCATACTCAGGCCCCAGCCTCAGTAACACCTCAACGTCGTTACTGACCGAGCGAATCCGTGGCGCGCGAATAAACACCGCATGCAGCGGTCTGCCGCCCAGCGGACCAGGATCCAGTTCCGCCTCGAAGGAATCAATCTGCCGCCCGTACGCGTTTCGTTCGACCACCATCGGGATCAGATGCAAGCCTGGTCTGTCCAAGGTGACGATTTCTTCCGCCAGGAGGATCGCTCCTGCGCAGGTTCCCCAGATCGGAAAGCCGGACCGCCCCAGAGCGATGATCGGCGCACGCAACTCGTAGGCAAGCAGCAACCTGGCAATCGTGGTGCTCTCGCCGCCGGGAATGATCAGTCCGTCGACCTGCTCAAGCTGATCGAGCGTACGCACCTCGTGCGCCTGCGCGCCGACTCGTCGTAGCGCCGCAGCGTGCTCGGCGAAGTCTCCCTGCAGTGCTAACACGCCAACAGTGACTGCATCAGCGCCTGCGGCAGTCAAATTCCTCATCGACCCCATTTCGTCGGTATGTCCGAGCGGCTACCAACCACGTTTCGCCAGCAGTTCGGGTTCCGGAATCTCCGCGATCTCGATGCCAGGCATCGCCTTGGGCAGATTGGTCGAGACCTCGGCGAGCACGTCGTCGTCCTGATAGTGCGTCACCGCGCGGACAATCGCGTTCGCCATTCGCGCCGGCTCCTCGGACTTGAAGATGCCGCTGCCGACAAACACGCCGTCCGCGCCCAGCCGCATCATCAGCGCCGCGTCAGCTGGAGTGGCGACGCCACCGGCGGCAAAGTTGACGACCGGCAGACGGCCCATCTCTCGCGTCTGTCGCACCAGCTCGACCGGCGCTCCGATGTCGCGCGCGTAGGACACCAATTCTTCATCACCCATGCTCTGCAGCGCGCGAATCGAACCTTGCACCGACCGCATATGCCGAACCGCCTCGACGATGTTCCCCGTGCCCGCTTCGCCCTTGGTTCGGATCATCGCCGCGCCTTCGGCGATCCGCCGCAATGCTTCGCCCAGATCGCGACAGCCGCAGACGAACGGGACGGCGAATTCGTGCTTGTTGATGTGGAACGACTCATCGGCCGGCGTCAGCACTTCGGACTCGTCGATGTAGTCCACGCCCAACGCCTCCAGAATCGAGGCTTCGACGAAATGACCGATCCGCACCTTGGCCATCACCGGAATCGAGACCGCGTCGATGATCCCGCGAATCAGAGAAGGGTCCGACATCCTCGCCACACCGCCAGTGGCGCGAATATCCGATGGCACGCGCTCGAGCGCCATCACCGAACAGGCCCCGGCTTCCTCAGCGATCCTGGCGTGCTCAGGCGTGACCACGTCCATGATCACGCCGCCCTTCAGCATCTGCGCCAGGCCCGCCTTGACCGTCTGCGTCGCTGTCTCAACGACCATCTGAACCCCTCTCTCGGTCTGCCGAGATCAGTCTATCGCGCATTGTTCGGCCAGTATTCTCCGCTCAACCGACTCTATAGATTCGCGATGACAGTCTCGAGTTCATCCACTTCGCCGCCACCGGCCATCAGATATGACAGGCTCTCCAGAGTCAGTGTCTCGCTGCGTCGATCTTCGATCAGCCTTCCACGCTGGAAGACGAGGAAGCGATCACCGACCCAAAACGCGTGCTGGGGCTTCGGCGTGACCAGAACCACCGCGGTTCCACGCTGGGCGACCCGTCGAATCAGACGCAGCACGGCGCCGGACTGTCGAACGCCAAGCGCTGACGTCGGCTCATCGAGAATCAGCACCCGCGCTCCATAATAGAGCGCCCGCGCAATGGCCAGACCCTGGCGCTCGCCACCTGACAGGGTGTGCGCGGCCCGATCCGGATCGCCGAGATCGACTCCCAGTTTCTCCAGCTCCGACTGCATGGCCTGCTTCGCGTACTGAACGTCGAAGCGTTGAAAAATACCCCAGCCCCTGACCGGCTCGGCGCCCATGAAAAAGTTACGCCACAACGACATCAACGGAGCCAGCGCCAGATCCTGATAGACCGCGACAATACCCTGCGCTCGGGCCTGGCGCGGCGACGTGAACTCAGTCGCGGTCCCATCAAGCAGGATCTGGCCGGCGCTGGGACGGATCAGGCCGCACAGCATTTTGATAAACACGGACTTGCCGGCGCCGTTGTCGCCGACCACGCAGGTCACCTCGCCCGCCCGCAGTGAGACATTCACATCCTGCAGGGCGTCGACTGACCTGAATTGTTTCCCCAGACCCCGCGTCTCCAGTACCGGCGGACCGTCCTGGATGGCGAGCGCCGGCGTCATGTCACTGCCCGGTTCAGACAGTTGTCTGGTCGTCATGCCCTGCTCCAACTCAGATTTACCGACCTGTCTAACCCGACCGCGATGTCCGCACCCGTTCACCCACGATGTGGTTAATCAACGTCGCTACCAACAACAACACGCCGAGGAACGCCCAGCGCCAGTCGGAGTTCCAGCCCGCGTGCGGGATTCCGACGAACGCGATACCCCAGATCAAGGCGCCGATCGCGGGGCCGATGGCCGATCCATAGCCGCCCGCCATCCGACAGCCTCCGACCACCGCCGCAATGATGTAGAAGAACTCAGCGCCGACGCCCTGCCCGGCCTGCACTGAGGTGTAGCGCACCGCGTTACTGACACCGACAAACCAGGCCGCGCCAGCGGTCAGCATGAACAGACCGATCTTCGTCCCGTTGACCGGCACGCCAACCGCCCGCGCCGCCTCACGGTCGCCGCCGGTGGCGAATATCCAATTGCCGATCTTGGTTCGCCACAAGATCCAGGTAGCGATCAATATGAAAGCGCCCCACCACAACAGCGACACCCGAAAGTCGGACGGCGCCGTGCCAAAGACGCTGGCCACGATGGCGTGTAGCGCGTCATAGCCCGCCGCCTCGTCAATGTTCTCGATCAACGCGTCACCGGTGAAATACTTCGACAACGCCACATTCGCCCCGCGTAATCCGAAGAAGGTCCCCAATGTGACGACGAATGACGGCAATCCGGTCCAGACCACCAAGACGCCGTTCCAGAGCCCCAGTCCCAGACATACGCCCAATGACAACACCAGCGCGAGCCAGATGTTCATTCCCCACTCAGTCGCCATGATTCCCAACAGCGCCCCGGCCGTCCCCACCATCACGCCCGCCGACAGGTCAAACTCACCGCTAATCATCAACAGGCCAACCGCGACAGCGATGATCCCGTATGGCCAGGCGGTATCGAGAACGCGAGCGATGGTTGGGATCTCAACCATCGCCCCGGAGCTCGCGATGCTGAAGAAGATGAACAATAGCGCTGCCGCGACCAACGAACCCAGCTCCGGGCGCAATACGGTCGTACGCACCCAGGGCCGTTGCTTGCCGAAGGCGGGCATCTGCAGCAGTGACACCGGTTTTCTGCTCCCCTACCGATTTCGGGCAGATTACTCCCGTTGACTACTCGCTGACGCCCGATCCACTACGAGAACGCGCCATCGCGTCACGCACGCGCTGTACGTTCTGCGAATCAACGAAACCGGGTCCCAACAGCACGCCTCGACCTGCGATCCACTGCAACAGGGCATCGGCCAGTTCGTCCCCTTGCGTGAGCTCGGAATACTGCACCAGTCGCGAATATGCGACTGGCAGGTAACCCTGCAAGTACGGCTGTTGATCAACCGCAAATTCCACCTGCCCCTCCTCGATCGCGTCAAGTACCCGCTCGTTCAACTCAAACACGGCATGCAACAATGCGCCTCTGTTCGGATCGATCACTCGCACCCGGTCGATCGCCACCGACGCTTCGTACATGACCGACGTGCTCATCGTCAGCACGGCGTCAATCGACGCATCCGTCGTCAGCGCGTCTTCAATCTGGACTGCCACGAGACCGTCGGGAGCAACATTCAGCGTCGTCAGTTGATCGAGTCGTGATCCCGCTCGGTTACACCTGGTCTCCAGAGCAATGTTGAACGCCTCATGCTGAACGCAGAGCAGATGAGTCGCGCCAGCCTCCAGCAGCCGGTCGCCCACTGCCAGTCCAGCCACCGTCTCTACCTGGCCGAAATACGAATCCGCGTCCACCTCCGCAACGAGTTCCGCTCCGACGTTAATCACGTACACCGTGAGACCGAGCAACGCAGCATCCTTGACCACTTCCGACATCGCTTCCGGGTCGGACAGGGTCACGACCAACACATCAAAGCCCTGCTGGACCGCTTCGTCAACCAAGCGAACCCGCTCGGCCGCATCAGGCGTCGAACGCCAGAACAGATTCACGTCAAAGGCCTGGGCGGCGTCCTCGGCGCCCGCACGGACATCCGCCCAGAAGGGATCGCCCTCTGCCCCGTGCACGATCATCGCCACCGATACCGGCGACGCCAGACCCAGACCCAACCGCTCCCGCGCCGCTTCGCCGCAGCCGGCGACGATGAACCCGGCCAGGGCCAGCAGCATGGCGGCCAACCACACGCTCGATGACTTCGAGCGACTGCTCATCAGTCCTGTCCCAACTGTGGGAAGCGTCGCGCGTTTGACTGGTCCACGAATCCCGGCCCCGTCACCAATCGTCCTGTCGCCGCCCAGCGCTCCATCCCCGCCAGAATCCCCTCTGTTTCTTCAGTCGGCTCCAGCGATTGGAAATAGGCGAATGCGATCGGCAGGAAGCCCTGCAAGTATGCCTGCTGATCAATAGCGAACAGGACCTCGCCGCTCTCGATCTTCTCCAGAATCGCGGGGGAGACATCGAATGTCCCGACTTGCGCCTGCGATCCCGAAGAGGCGATTGCTGCCAGGGCCAGCTCAGCGATACTCGAATTCAGCGCCAGCACGCCGTCGATGCTGGGATCCGCTTGCAGCACCGCCGCTATTTCACCGGTGGTCGATACCCGATCTGCCGTGCCGGTGACGAATAACGGTTGCATCGAGCCACCAGTCGCCTCCATAGCCAACTTCGCATTCGCGCAACGCGCTTCCAACCCCACATTGCCCGTCTCGTGAATCACGCAGAGCAGCTTGGTGACGCCGGCGGCGGCCATCCGCTCCCCGGCCCCCAGACCGGCAACGCCGTCGGGTTGGCCAAAGTGGGTGACCGCGCCGAATTCGCGGCCCCGCTCCTCACCCGAGTTAATCGACATCACCAGGAGTCCGGCCGCCACTGCCGAGCGAATCGACTGCTCCAGCGCGTCCGGGTCGGCGAGCGATACGATCAGCACGTCATAGCCCAGCGACACTGCATTGTCGACCAGCCGCACTTGCTCGTTCACGTTTCCATCGCCGTCGTAAAAGAGCTCGATGCCAAACTCTCGCTGGGCCGTAAAGGCGCCGGCCGCTACCTCGTCCCAGAATGGGTCGCCAATACCGCCGTGGGTCACCATCGCTACTCGGATATCAGTCGGCGGCAACACTCCCGTGCCCGCCTGCAACGACACTTCCCTGTCCACACGACAGACGTATGCGCCGATCATTGCGAGCCCGATTAATCCGGCCAACACTGCCCAACGCAGCCAACCCTCACTGGCGAGGCGTTCGACTCTTCGCGTCAGCACTCCCCGCCTCCCGATTCTCCCAACTAGCGTGAATATTATCTAATCGATAGCACGTAACCACTCACGCAAGGTTGTTGAACATGCGCATCGGTCTGATCTCCGACACCCACGTCCCCGAAGCCGGCACGGAACTCTGGCCCCAACTCTGGGAGCGCATCAGCACTGCCGATGTCCTGCTGCATGGCGGCGACATCCATGACATCTCATTGATCGACAAGCTCGAGCAGGTCGCCCCGATCTATGTCGCCCGCGGCAATGGAGACGACGGTTCAGGCGGGCGGCCAGTTCAGCCTGAAGATCCGCGTCTCCGCGAAGCCTGGTCACTGGAGTTCGAAGGCTTCAAGTTCGGCCTGACACACGATATGGCCCTGCCCGAGTGGCCTCCCTACCGCACGGTCGAGTCGATGATGGACCACTACTTTGGCGGTCCCCGGCACGTCGTGGTCCACGGCGATACGCATGTCGCCTCGATTGAGACGATTCGCGGCGTGTTGCTGATCAA
>RKRS01000056.1 GCA_007571275.1 Dehalococcoidia bacterium | reverse complement strand
ATTCCATAGCGTGCGAAGCCGATCACTCCCAGTCCATGCACGACCCCACGAGCCGCATTCAATTCCAGCCCCGCAGCGTCGCCGGCTGCAGCGCCATCCAACCAGACCTGAGGAGCGATATCGGCGGCGGCGTCCCCGCTCGAACCGTCGACCGTAATCCCGTCATCAGCCAGCGGCGGCAACGACGAGCGCAGCCGAATGGTCATCGGCGAGACAAAGCGAATGACATCATCGCCATCCGATATGTTCGCCGCCAGGATCGCGTCGCGTAGCGTGTCGGGGCCGGCGTCGCTGTTGGATTCGACGATCCACTCATTCGGCGACTGAGCCGACGCCGACAAGCACACGACCGCAACCACGGCGATGACGCTGACAGTCGCTATCCAGAACTTCACGGAATCACTGTACGACGGAAACGAGTTGATATCGCTCGACATTCTGGAGCATTGCTGCGGAGATCAGGTCAAGTTGGAAGCTGTCGCCCGCCTCAAGTGTGAAGTCGACAGCGCCTGGCACTTCAGCCGTGAACCATGCCTGCCACACGCCATCTTCTGTGACTCTCCAGGCGGATTCAACCGTGTGGCTGATTTCTGCGACTACCTCGCTGATCGTCGTCTCGGGCCCTCGCCAGATCAGGTAATTCTCTCTTGCAAGCAAGGCCAAGCCTTCGCCAAGCAGATCGGATATCAGTCCATTGTTATTGACCTGGGCCTTGCGAATCAGAAACGCCTGCGCCCACGTCGCGTCCGGTTGCGGTTCGCCATCGATGTGTTGCAGATCAAAGATCGCCGTCGCGACGCCGCGTTGCGTCATGCTGATCTGTGGATAGATCTGGGCCTTGGCTTCAGAAATGACCGGTCGCCACCGAACCTGATATGAGCCCGCTACATGCTGTCCCAATTCATCCAGAACGTCTGCGTACAGTCGGTAGCGACTGGAAGGGGCGTACTCCTCGATCAACATCTCTTCGACCTCCGCGTCCGTGACTTCAGCGCGCAGGTATAGCGCCGCGGGTGGGCCGGTCACCCTGATCTCCAACTCGTCGTCCAGACTCCGCTCACCAAGCCTCCATGCCGCACGCACGTTCGCGGGTCCCAGCTCTGCGTTTCGGCTATCCAGATGGAACCGCGCCGTGCCTTCGTCGTCCGTCATCTGCGACTCGCCGTCGCCCTCCGATGTCACGACCAGACCTCGATCGGCGCTGAGCACAACCCGATGGTTTGGCACGCCCTGATCTTGCTCGTCGAGCAGGATCGCCAGGATCGAACTCGTCTCCGTACCTGCCTCTATAGCCGGTCCATCGATCGGCAATAGTCGAAGCGTGCTGGGCTCCCCATAAAGTCGAAACTCCACAGTCAGTGTGGCGCTCCCGCCAGTCGCCCGAACTGTGACCAGCCCCGGCTCAGATCTCAGGTACGCTGTCGCCTGACCCCGCCGATCGGTGACGACAGTCAGCGATGTCATCGAGGATCTGGTCCCGCTACTCAGGAGCGCATTTGGCGGCGGGTCAATCAGCTCCAGTGTGATCTGAGCCTCAGGAGCTTCGAAGTCTGTGTCATCTGTCGCGACGAACGTGATCACGTGCTGCCTCGATGCATCGAGCTTCGCCTTGTCGCCGGGTCGATCCAGTCGCAACGATGTCGTCTCGCCAACGAACCGAACCGTGACAGTATCAACCAGCGACCCGACCTGCGCCTGTACCACGCTCGGCCCGGTCCGACCGTCCCCGACCAATGTCACCGACACGCTTAACGTGTCGTTGCCGACGTCGAACAGATCGGCGTGGATCTCTGGCGGCCCACTCGTCGCTGTGAAGGCGCCGAGCTCCGTCGAGAGGGTTACCTGTCGCTCATCCCCCGCCGCATCGACGGGAATGCGAACGGTAATCGTCGACTCGCCGGCGCGCGCCGATACGGCAGGCGGGTCCGCAGTCACCAACAGCGCTCGCTGAGCAGAGGCGAGTCCCGTGTTCTCGAGCCACATCCAGCCAACCAGAGACGCCAACAACACGGCAAGCGCCACAGCAGTCTGCACGGCAGACGGAGCGGCTAACCGCGCGTCGTATCGCCATCTCGGGCTGGTCATCACAAGCTCAGTGTACGCATCAGCTCCGTCGTTACCGCCTCACCAAGCCCTGCTGTCACACCTGAATCCGCGTCGTTTTACGGTCGCTTCACGCCTTGCCTAGACTTGCCAGGAACAAGTATCGATCTCGACCGCCGACCATCTCGGAAAGGCTACCTCATGTCTCAACAGTCCTCTGGCAAACCCTGGCCCGACGCGCCAACTCCGCTCGCCGACGGCGAGTGGCAGGTCACCATCTGGGACATCACGGACAACGGCGTGCTCGCGATCACGCTGAATCGACCCGAACGACTCAATGCCCTCTCGTTTCGTTTGTTGCGCGAACTGCAGGCTCTGATCAATTTCGCCGCCGACCGACCCGACATTCGCGTCGTCACCTTGCGCGGCGCTGGACAGCAGGCATTCTGCTCCGGCGACGACCTCTACGGCATGGAGCCGACCCCGGGCATCGACTCCTCGATCACCGTCCACCATCCCTTCCTGATCTCACTGCGCGAGCTGAAGAAGCCGGTCGTCGCGTTGATCAATGGCTGGGCGTTGGGGCATGGCTGGGAGATCGCCTGCGCCTGCGACATCCGTCTCTGCGCCGACAACATCGAGGTCGGCGATCATCGAGCCCAACGCGCCATCGGCATGAACGGCGGCACCACCTGGTTCGCGCCCAGGATCATGGGTCGCGGTCGAGCGCTCGAGCTGCTCATGACCGGGCGCCACATGTTCGCCGAGGAAGCGCTGCAGTGCGGCTGGGCCAATCACGTCTGGCCATTGGCGGAGTTCGACCAGCAAGCCGAGGCCTATATCGACAGTCTGACCAAGTTGCCAACACTCAACATCTCGGCCTTCAAAGAGATGATCGACTACTCATCCGAGCATTCGCTCAAGGACAGCCTCGCCCACGAGGTCCAGGTCTCGGATCGCTACCGCTACACCGATGACGCCCGCGAGGGTCGTCGCAGTTGGCGAGAAAAGCGCCCCTCCGTCTTCCGCGGTTACTAGGCCGCTTTCACCTTGTTGGAAGGAAGCCCCCTCAGCCGCTGCACGGCAGCTCCCCCAGAGGGGGAAGCCTTGATTTTGGGTTTCCGCCTCTGGAGCGGAGCGGGAGTTCCGAATGCTTCCCCTCTGGGAAAGTCGTCACGCAGTGACGGATGGGGTCGCTCCTTCCCTGATACGTTGCCCGCAACAGCCAGCAATCAAGGGCGTTCATGACCACCCAGACCTATCACGAAGCCAGCCAACACCTCCTCGCCCAGGCCGAGCAGGAACTCGCCGCCGGCGACACTCACCAGGCTGCCGAAAAGGCATGGGGCGCAGCCGCGCAGATGACCAAGGCGGTCTGCGAGCGGCGCGGCTGGCGACACAAATCCCACAATGCCCTGCGCCACGCAAACCGGCGACTGGCTGAGGAAGTGGCGGACGAAGAAATCCGATTCCTGTTTCAGAGCGCCAACCTGTTGCACGAGAACTTCTATGAGGACTCCTA
>RKRS01000042.1 GCA_007571275.1 Dehalococcoidia bacterium | reverse complement strand
TCTCGACGTCCACCTCAAGGGCCACTTCAACCTGACCAAGTACGCCTCGATCCACTGGCGCTCGGAGCGTAAAGGGCACTACCGCCTGATCAACTTCTCGTCGGTCTCCGGCATCTTTGGCGCGCCTGGACAACCCAACTACGCCGCGGCCAAGATGGGCATCGTCGGCTTCACCTACAGCTGCGCCAACGCCCTGGGACGCTACGGGGCGACCGCCAATGCCATCTCGCCCGGCGCCTCGACCCGCATGACCGACACCGTGCCCGAAGAGCGCCGCCGCGAGGGCTCGGTCGAGTCGATCGAAGAAGACCCGCAGCGCTCGCCCGCCAACGTCGCTGTGCCGCTGGTCTACATCGCCTCTGAGCAATCTGACTGGCTCAACGGCCAGATCGTCGGCGCTTCGGGCTACGAGTTGCAACTGTTCAACAAGCCCGCCGTGATCCGCCAGGTGCGCGGCGCCGAGCGCTGGAGCGTCGAGGGCGCTGCGGCCCAGATGGAAGAACTGTTCAAGCCGGCCGTCGGCGGCGGTGGCTTCTTCGGATAAGCTCCTCCGTCACTTTCTGAGGCCGCTCGCGTTGCGAGAGGCCTCAGGACAAGGAAGGAAACACGATCATGGGAATGCTTGACAACCGCGTCGCTATCGTCACTGGCGCTGGCCGCGGCATCGGCGCTGAGATCTCCAAGCTCTTCGCCGCCGAAGGCGCCAGCGTCGTCGTCAACGACCTCGGCGGCGCCGTCGATGGCTCGGGCGGCGAGTCCGGCCCCGCCGACGAGACCGTCTCCGCGATCCGCGACGCCGGCGGCAACGCCGTCGCCAACTACACCTCAGTCGCCGACTACGACGGCGCCGAGGGCATCATTCAGCAGGCGCTCGACGAATACGGTCGTCTCGACATCCTCGTCAACGTCGCCGGCAACCTGCGCGACCGCATGGTCTTCAACATGACCGAAGCGGAGTGGGACGCGGTCGTCGCAGTGCACATGAAGGGCACCTTCAACACGACCAAGTACGCGTCCATCTACTGGCGTGCGAATCGTGAAGGTCACTACCGACTGATCAACTTCACCTCCGGCTCCGGTCTGCACGGCGCGCCCGGTCAGCCCAACTACGCGGCGGCCAAGCTGGGCATCGTGGGGTTCACCTACTCATGCGCCAACGCGCTGGGTCGCTACGGTGTGACCTCGAACGCGATCGGCCCGGGCGCATCAACGCGCATGACCGACACCGTGCCGCAAGAGCGTCGCACGCGCGGCTTCGACGAAGATTCCGAGAGCATCGTCGACCCAAGCCGCTCGCCGGCCAACGTGGCCGTGCCGATCGTCTACATGGCCTCGGAACACTCCGACTGGATGAACGGTCAGGTCGTCCGCGCGATGGGCTACGACATTGGCCTCTACAGCCAGTACAAGATCGTCCGCCAACTCAGCGGTACCGAGATGTGGACCGTTGACCGCGCCGCCGAAGAGATGGAGCGCGTCTTCCGACCCGCCATCGAGGCCGGCAACGTCATCGGCGGCTAGGCCGCCCAGCCTCCGTCAACAACCTCGACAGCGGCTCTTCGGAGCCGCTGTCGCGTATCTACAGCAGATTCGACCTCGACGATGACAGACCAGATCACGATTCGCGCCGCTGTCGACTCCGACATTCCCCAGCTGGCCGATCTCTACAACCACTACATCCTCAACAGCCCCGCCACGTTCGACACTGAACCGCACACGGTTGCGGCCAAGCGTCAGTGGTTCGCCAGCTACTCCGATGCTGGCCCCTATCGCGTAATGGTCGCCGCCGAGCCAGACGGGCGGATCGTGGGGCACTCGTACTCTAGTCCGCTCTACCCCAAGGCGGCGTACAACAGCAGCGTCGCCACGAGCGTCTACCTCCTGCCGGGCGAGGTTGGACGCGGACTCGGCACCAGGCTCTGGAATGCGCTGTACGACGAGCTACTCAAGGTCGATGAGCTACACCAACTCTTCGCTCTCATCACGTTGCCCAACGACGCCTCGGTCGCACTGACTGAGAGTCGCGGCTACACGCTCTCGGGAATCTGGAAGGAAGCGGGTAAAAAATTCGGTCGTTACTGGGACGTTGGATTCTGGCAGCGGCCGATCCGTCTCGCCGATTCGCAATCCGACCAATAGCGGCGCGACGCTTTGATAGCCTGCCATAAACCAACAAATGGCAACAGTCCGTTGCGCTGGCGACTCAACGGCGCAACAGCGAGGGGGCAATGATGAGCGACCGTATCGGGATGGGACTGGCCAATTTCCCCTTCTCCGACGTTGCCACCATGTGGCGTTGGATCGATCTGTGTGAAGACAACGGCGTTGATTCGATCTGGCAAACCGACCGCCTGATCTCGCGTGAACCGATCCTCGAGTCGATGACCTTCATGGCAGCCCTGGCTGCGCGCACCGAGAAGCTGAAATTCGGCATGAATGTCGTCGTAGTCGGTTTCCGCGATCCGCTCGTGCTGGCCAAGCAGTGCGCCACGATTGATTTCCTCTCCAACGGTCGGATGCTGCCGGCGTTTGGCGTCGGGGGTGGTTTCGCGCCTGAGTGGCAGGTGACCAACCGCCGGTTGCGCGGACGGGCGCCGATCGCCGATGAGATGTTGGACATCATCAACGGGCTTTGGAACGAGGAATCCTTCACCTACCACGGCGAGCACTTCACTTACGAGAACGCCACCATCTCCCCGCGCCCCGTGCAGGATCCACTCCCGCTCTGGATCGGCGGGCACAGCAAGGCGGCGATTCGCCGCACGGCGCGGATCGGCACCGGTTGGGTCGCAGGGATTCAGTCAGCCCACGAGGTCGGACCGGTCATCCAGCAGATCCGGGCGGCGCTCGCTGAGGCGGGCCGCACTGACTATGAGCCCGACCACTTCGGCGCCGGCTTTGGATATCACTTCGGCTCCTGGGATGATCACGATGTGCAGGCCACCATCACCGCGATCAAGGCGCGATTGCCCGAGGTCGACCCAGGCACGTACTTCGCCGTTGGCACAGCGGAGGACATTCTGCGCCGCGTCAATGAGTATCGCGCGGCCGGAGTGAGCAAATTCATCATGCGTCCGATGGCCCGCGGCGACGAACCAATTATGTACCAGACACAGCGCTTGTTGGATGAGGTGCTACCGGTCGTCCACGCCTGATCGAGGGATCGATCACGGGTAGGACGGCAAGGGCAGGTTTGGGAACGCGCGTTTCACACGCTTGACCGCCGCGCGCTTGGCTGTCGCCGCGACGCCCTGCTCGCGATTCAGCTCCTGCGCCGAGCCAGGCAAGACCGCTGCGTCGCCCGCAACCAACGAATCACTCCAGCGACGCAGCTGAGCCATATCAATCGGTCCGTCGATCTGGTCGCAGAAACGGGTGAACTTCCGCCAGCGATCTTCGCTCCGTCTCGATTTTGTGTAGACGGCGCGTCCAGCGGCAATGCACAGCGCCACGCCGCCAGCGACGTCCCAGATGCGGCCGCCATCGAACAAGGCCATCTGCACCGATCCCTCGGCCGCCAAGGCCAATTCAGCGGCCATACTGCCGAATGTGCGCGCGATCCCAAAGCGTCGTCCTGCAGGCCCGGTCACACCGCTGGTACCGGCCGGCACCGTACTCAATCGAGCGGCGGTTTGTAATGAGGGAGCGCCTTGGTCGACTGCTTGCCCATCGAACATCAACCCGCGATCCGTGCGGGCGTGGTAGACGCCCGGAGTGAGGAACCGATTGGAGGGCAGCCACAACGCACCGGCAATTGGCATACCTCGATGCAGAATTCCGATTGAACAGGCGAACACTCCAATGCCATTGATGAAATTTGAGGTTCCGTCAAGTGGATCGATCACCCAAACGATGTCGGCGTCCGCCGGGCCGCCATTATCGCGCTCCTCGCCCAGCACGCCATGAGCAGGAAACTGGCGATGCACCTCGTCGCGAATCATGTCCTCGACCGCGTGGTCGACTTCCGTCACGGGGTCGTGCGCGTTTTGCCCCTTGAACGAGATCTCGATCGCAGCATGAAAGCGATCGATGAGGAGTTCGCCTCCACGCAGCGCGAGCGTTCGCGCAGCCTCGACTAGGTGATCGATCTCGTCATCTGACAGTGCTGTCGCAGTGGTCAAGTTGGGTAATTGAGGTGACGCCGGATCGTCGCCTCGATCAGATGTTGCGTCAGTAGATGTCATGTCGGCAGAGTACCCTTTGAAATGTTAGCCGCACCTGACCTACAGCGATCGGACCGCCCGAATGTCTAGCAAATCATCAACATCCAATGAGATCACCCGTCGCTCAAGTGGTCCGGGCCAGGCGACGGTGCAGACTGCGACGGCCAGTGCGTCAGCGGCAGTCGGGTTTGAGGCCGAGTGGGAGTCGGCCTGCGACACTGCCCTGCGTGGCATGGATCTCAGCGCGACGCCTGACCTGTTGCTCGTGTTCGTCGACTCCAGATATGCCAGTCACTACACAGAGATCATTGCCCGTCTGCGAACGCAGACGGAGTGTCGCCACCTGATTGGCGCGTCGGGTCAGAGCGTGATCGGTTCATCCCTGGAGGCAGAGGAAGGCTCAGCCATCGCGGTGCTCGGCCTCTCACTGCCAGAGGCGGAACTCATGCCGATTGTGATCGATCCGCAATCGATGCCCGATGATCTGTTCGCGCCGATCCAGGCAGGACCCGAGTTCTGGCTGCTATTCAGCAACCCGTTCACGATCATGACTGACCAGCTCGTGTCGCATCTCCAACAGCTAAGGCCGGAGATTGCGCTCATGGGTGGAATGGCGTCATCGCATCGTCAGCAGCAGGGTTGCGCGGTCTTCATCGACGACCGCGTTCTGATGGGCGGCGCGGTCATGATGGGGATCCAGGGCGTCTCGGTGCGCCCGGTCGTAGCGCAGGGCGCGGAGCCGCTGGGACAACCGTGGATCGTGACAGCCTGCGAAGCCAACACGGTCAAGACGCTCGGCTCGCGGCCGGCGCTGGAAGTCCTGCAAGAGACGCTGATGGAGCTCGACGACGCTACCCGCGAACGAGCAGTGCGCAATCTGCTGGTCGGCCTGGCGATGAATGAGTACAAGGAAACGCACGAGCGCGGCGATTTCCTGATTCGCAACGTGATGAGCGCCGACCGCGAGTCGGGCGCTGTCGCGATCAACGCGATCCCGCGTGTTGGCCAGACATTCCAGTTCCAGTTCCGCGACGCGCAGGCGGCAGACGACGACCTTCGCGCCCGACTCTCTGATCTCCGCGACGCGTTGCAGCCGGACGAAGAGGTCCTGGGCGCATTGCTCTGCTCATGCAACGGCCGCGGCCGCGGCCTGTTCGGCGAGCCCGACCATGACGCCGCAGCGTTGTCGGACATCTTCGGTCCGGTGCCTACCGCCGGGTTCTTCTGCAACGGAGAGATCGGCCCGGTCGGAGGCGAAAACTACCTCCACGGCTTCACCGCCTCCATCGCAGTGTTGACATCAGCAGCTACCGAGTCGGAGTGCGACAGCCTGTAGGCGCAACATGCTCAGTGGGCGTCACGACAGCAATCCGTGCGTGTGAAATGAAAATAACCATCGAACCAGCCCAATGCTCCCACACGAGTACCGACGACGAGCACCCATTTGTTCCCTCCGATATCTGCAACACCAAAGCCTTGATTGCCTTGATTATTGTCGCCGCCAGTTTGCAGAGGAAACGCGTACATTACGCTGTCTGGCGCCCACCAGACCCTCGCGAGGTACTCGATCCGAATATCGTAATCGACTTCCTCGCTGTAGGCTGGCATCAGCGCCAACTTTCCGCCGCCAAGCCCCTCGTGGTCACGCGCCCCCGACCCGACAACATGCCAACGACCGTCAGGGGAGATCGGATAGCCACGCTGATACTCCGTTGCTAACCGATCTGAAGAGAGCGGTGTTGTCTCGAGTAAGGTGAGCCCACTGCCATCAGGGGCAATTCGATAGCGCGCCTCGCTGTCGTGTGGTTGGGATTCGACAACTGCAACCCACCGCCGGCTCGGGGAAGGAAACAGGTTCGTGACAAAGCCGCGTGAAGGATGGACAATCAAGCCTTTGAAAGTGACATCACCATGCGGGGTGACAGCAAAGTCACCTGCGCGTAAGTGAACTGTCCGCTCACTCCATCGAGTGACTCCCTCTGCAGGGAGCCGCGTCAGTTCACACATATCTCCGAACACAATGTTTGTCTCTGCCGCGGTTGGTATGCAGACACCACGTTCGATCACACGCTCTCCAATGATACGCCTCACAAATGCAACATCATAATACTTAAGGTCATCCGTGAGTTGCCAAAGACTGTTGGTGGCTGGATCGCCCAACGCGAGAGCATAGGAGGTCGGATCGCCATCACTGACGAGAAACAACAGACGCTCCGGTTCTTCCGTCCACAATTCTGGTCGCCACTGGGCAAACCAACTTGCTCTGCGGTTCCCGTCAGAGTCATAAATCGTAACAACGGCTGCGCCAACGAAGGCCACCTGTTCATGAAACGCCGCAGGTTGGGTCACCTCCGATGCCTGTCGAATCTTCGCTGCTTCAATCGCCCTGTCCAGGCGTGCGCCATATAGGGCAGTGATCGTAACCACACTCAACAGCAGCGACACCAGTACGTGAAACATCGGCATCCAGCAAGGTCGTCACACCGCCGTCACTATGCTGAAAACACCGCGGTGTTGATCGTGATGGTCCCAGGAATGCTCCCTCTCGCCGGGACGCTGAGCGATAGAGGGTTTGCGGGGTAACACTGACCATTTGCATCTATCCGGAGACAACTGTCATTCCCGTTGCTGGCAGCCTGGTGGAGATGGGAGCCCGTTGAACAGAGTCCGCCAACGTCGGTCAGCCCTTCCAGATCCGGTATTGCATTCGGACACAATTCTTCCCAAGTTTGATCAGTACCAATCGGTGGTGTTGATTTTAGAGTTACTGCTGATAGCGTCCCCAGATGCTGAGATGCAGTGGATCCAGGCTGCACGTAGTGTGGCGAGCTCAAACTGTGAGTGATGCTCGAATCGATATTCAAGTGCGTGTACCGGAACACATAGAAATTGGCTACTTCTTCGCCTTCATCTTCAGCCGGGACATCTGTGACCAGCACCAGCACAGAGGATGGTGTTACTGTGCGGAACGTTGTACAATCGATCTTGTATTGGAACGACAAGGCTGCGGTCGCGTTGTTGTTCCGAATGCGGAATGACACGGCGCTGCCAACGGCTCCTCCGATATCGACTGCCATTTGAATCCCGGACGACCCGCAGTCTCGATGCCATCCTTGCGTCCTGCTGCCTGCCAATCCTGCGTAGAAGTAGAAACTCATGCTTGTTCTCCTTGTTCAACTGGCAGTCTTCTTCCGCGCTCCCGACACTACACCCCGATCCGCCAGAAATCTGCGGCACGATGGCGATTTCCGCGCCTTCGGGTACCTTCGTGATCAAGCCGGTCGAGACGACGTCTCCGTTGATGGCCAGGGACAGACCGCGCCCGATGCGGCCTTCATTGACGAGTCGCTCGGCTAACTCGGGGTAGCGCGGCGCGAGGTCGCGGATCACCGCTCTTAAGTTATGACCCTCAGCGGTCAGGACGCTTTCACCGTTGGTGAGCGTTCTGAGCGGCTGAGGGATGAGGACGGTAATCATTGGCTGTCGGGGCGAGGATGCCACCTCAGCCTTCGGCAGCTCCTCCAGAGGGGGAGCTATCAGAAAGGCCAGGTGAGCTTTCCCTCTGGGGAAGCTCTGAGGAGGGCTGTGTGAACTTCCCGCAGCAGGGGAGCGTTGACAGGGTTAGTCGCCTCCGAGCACTGTGGCGTCGAGGATCGCGCGCGGGGACATTGGCAGCTCGGTCATGTGCACGCCGATGGCGTTCGCGATCGCGGCGCGGACGGCTGGCGCCGGCGGGATGATCGGCACCTCGCCGACGCCGCGTACGCCGTAGGGGTGGCCGGGGTTCGGGACCTCGACGATGATCGAGTCAATCATCGGCAGGTCGAGCGCGGTCGGCATGCGGTAGTCGAGCAGGCTCGCGTTCTTGAGGTCGCCGGATTCGTCGTAGTAGTACTCCTCGTTCAGCGCCATGCCGACGCC
This sequence comes from Dehalococcoidia bacterium, assembly GCA_007571275.1. Classification (GTDB taxonomy): domain Bacteria; phylum Chloroflexota; class Dehalococcoidia; order Bin125; family Bin125; genus Bin125. The sequence goes on along the minus strand of RKRS01000042.1, from coordinate 4,062 downwards.
CTGCGCGACGCCACCCTGCATCTGTCCCTCGACATAGGCGGGATGGATCGCCGTGCCGGCGTCCTGGACGGCGGTGTAGCGGAGGACGTCAACTTTACCGGTGTCGGGATCCACCTCAACGTCGACGATGTGGGTCGCAAAGGCGGGACCGCTGGACGTCTTGTTCACGTCCGCGCGACCGACGATGTGTCCGCCGGAAGCGGCCAGCTGGCCAGCCAGTTCCTTGAACGTGAACTGACGGTCGTTGCCGTCTTCGTCAGCGGGACCACGGATGATGGCGTCGTCGCCATACGCGACGTCGGCGGCGCCACACTCCCAGAGCGCAGCCGCGCGCTCCTCCATCTGGCGGCGGATGTCCATGGCGCACTCGTAGGCGGCCCAACCGCCGGCGAAGGTCGTGCGGCTGCCGCCCGTGACCTGGGTGTAGCCAACCGAGTTGGTATCGACGACGTGCGGGCGTACGTCCTCCGCGGAGATGCCGAGCGTCTCAGCCAGCTGCATCGCGATCGAGGCGCGGGTACCACCGATATCGGTGGAACCGAGCACCAACGGCACAGTGCCGTCGCCGTTGACCTGCGCGTAGGCGGAGGACTCGAAGCCGATGTTGAACCAGAAGCCCTGCGCAATGCCGCGTCCGCGGTTGGGTCCCTCAAGCTCTGACTGCCAGTGCGGCGAGTCCTGCGCGGCCTGCAGGCACTCCACGTTGCCGATCACGCCATATGTGAAACCATCGGCGCGTTGCGCGCCCTCGACGCAGGCATTTTGCAAGCGCATTTCCAGCGGGTCGAGTCCGAGCTCTTCGGCGAGCTCGTTGAGGACTGACTCGGTGGCGAACTCCGACTGCGGCGCGCCAGGCGCTCGGTAGGCGGCGGTCTTGGGCTTGTTGACGACTACGTCGTAGCCGTCGATCCGCTGGTTGGGGATGTCGTACGGGGCCAATGCGCACATCGCACCGGCGCCGACCGGCGAGCCAGGGTAGGCCCCGGCCTCGAAGGCCAGGTGCACGTCGGCGGCAGTGATCGTACCGTCGCGCTTCGCGCCCATGCGGACTCGCATGTAGGTGCCGGAGGTGGGACCGGTAGCGAGCAGCACTTCCTCGCGGTTCATCGTCAACTTGACCGGACGACCCGTCTTCTGCGAGAGCAGCGCCGCCAGCGGTTCCAGATAGACCGGAATCTTGCCACCGAAGCCGCCGCCGATCTCCATCGGCGTGACCTTCACCTGCGAGGGCGAGAGCTGCAGCAATGGAGCGACCGAGTCACGGACGACGAACGCGCCCTGCGTCGAGGTCCAGACGTCGAGCGTGCCATCGGCGCGGTAGTAAGCGGATCCGTTGTGCGGCTCGATGTAGCCCTGGTGGGCCATCGAGGTCTCAAACTCGCGCTCGATGATGACGTCGGCATCGGCGAACCCGTCGTCGAGGTCACCCTTGGTGAACTGCAGGTGCGAAGCAGTGTTGCTGGGGTTGTCCGACTGCGAGCCGTCCATCCGACGCGTGTGCAGGCTGTTGTGCAGCAGCGGGGAACCGTCGACCATCGCGTCGCGCACGCTCAGAACGGGCGGTTGCAGCTCGTACTCAACCTCGATCAGCTCAAGCGCGTCCTCGGCGATGTGGTGGTCCGTCGCTGCGACTGCCGCGACCGCGTGGCCCTTGTAGAGCACCTTGTCCGAGGCGATCACGTTATCCAACACCCAGTTGAGTTGCGCTGAGCCCTCGCCGGTGTCGATCACTTCGTCTGAGGCGCGGGGGAAGTCGGCGTTGGTGATCACAGCGAGCACGCCATCGAGCGCCTCGGCTCTGGATGTGTCGATGCTGACGATGCGAGCGTGCGCGTGCGGGCTACGCAGGACGCGCCCGGCAAGCATGCCCGGCAGGTTCAGGTCGGCGCCATACTGTGCGGCGCCGGTCACCTTGTCCACGCCGTCGTGACGGATCGGGCGCGTACCGATGACGTTGTACTTCTCGGTTTCTTTTGACTGGGCGGTGACCATTGGGGAGTCCTCTCGTGTGGGCGAACCCTGTGGGTGTGGAGGTAGTTAGATGACGCTTTGTCCCGCAGCTTGCTGGACCGCTTTGATGTTCTGGTCGTAGCCCGTGCAACGACAGAGATTGCCCGCCAGCCAATAGCGGATCTCGTGTTCGGTCGGGTCGGGATTCTGTTCGAGCAGCGCCTCTGCGGCAACGAGGAAGCCTGGCGTGCAGATGCCGCACTGGAGCGCAGCCTGTTCGAGGAAGGCGTTCTGCAGCGGCGACAGCTGATCGCCGCTGGCCAGACCTTCGACGGTGCGAATCTCGGCGCCCTCGCACTCAGCGGCCATCACGAGGCAGCTGTTGACGATCCGACCGTCCATGTTCACGCAGCAGGCGCCACAGTTGCCGTTGTTGCAGCCTTCTTTGGCTCCGGTCAGTCCGATGCGGTCGCGCAGCGCCTCGAGCAGCGAATCGCGCTGGTTGGCGAGAAAGACCTGCTGTTCCCCGTTGATGGTGCAGCTGACGACGATGTGTTCACTAGCCATGAGAGAGATTCCTCCGTCAATCAAACAAATCTGATGGCTCAGGCGGCGCGCTCGGCGGCCTGTCGGATGGTGCGCTCGGTCAGGACACCGGCGAGGTGGACTCGCTGGCGGATGCTGCCGCGCATGTCGGTGATCGGGTTGGCTGCGGCTCGGGATGCGGCGGCGGCGGCGGCGATCGTTTCTTCGCTCAGTGGCTGGCCAACCAGGGCGTCCGTAGCGTCTGCAACCAGCAGCGGCGTTGGCGCGATCGCGCCGACGGCCACGCGAGCCCAGGTCACGACGCCGTCGCTGTCGAGTCGGACCTGCGTGGCAGCGTTGGCGACCGCGATGTCCATCTCGTTGCGTGGGATGAAGCGCAGGAAGCGCGCGCCCGAACCCTCAGCCGGAGCCGGGAAGTGCAGCTTGACGACGAATTCGCCGCTCTCGAGCACGTTGCGCCCCGGCGCCGTGCAAAAGTCCTCAACTGCCACGGTGCGTCGACCGTTTGGTCCAGCGATCTCGACCTGCGCCTCGAGCACGATCAGGGATGGGATGCCGTCGGCTGCTGGCGACGAGTTGCAGAGGTTGCCGCCGAGCGACGCTCGACCCTGAATCGCCGTGCCACCGATCAACGAGGTGCAGTCGACCAGGGCCGGATAGAGATCAGCGATCGCGGAGTCTCCGTAGAGCTGGTAGCAGGGCGTCGCTGCGCCGATCGTCAGCCCGGAGTCAGCCGAATACTCAATGCTGATCAGCTCGGGGATGTGCTTGATATCGACGAACAGGTCGATATCTCGAGTGCGCTCGCGGGCCTGGACAATCACATCGGTCCCACCGGCGAGTGGGCGCGCGCCGTCGCCTCCGTCTTGCAGGAGGTTGACTGCCTCTTCCACGCTTCCTGCACGGGCATATTTCACCGCTTGCACGAAGTCCGTCTCCTTCGACTCAGCGCCGGGCGGCGCTCGCTGACAGATCGCTCAAATCACGCTAGGACCGCATCGGGACCAAGAAGTCCATGAAGGGACCAGCCGCAGAAAGTGTAACGTACCGAGCCGCCCGCAACAGAACCTGCTAGAAGCGAGCCTTGATCGAGCGCAGCATCGCGTAGCCCAGCACCGCCGCAACGATGGAGGCGGCGAAAATTCCGATCTTCGCGGCTTCCAGGAGCTCGGTCTGATCGGCGCCAAAACTGAGGTTGGCGATGAAGATCGCGACGGTAAATCCGATCCCGGCCAGCAGCGCAGCGCCGCCCAGATGCGCCCAGCGCAACTGCTCGGGCTTGAACGCGATCCCTAGCCGGATCGCCAGCGCGGACATGGCGACAATACCGACGAGCTTACCGATCAACAGTCCGATGAAAATGCCCCAGGCGATGTTGGAGCTGAGCGCGGCGTCGATGCTCTCGCCAGTGATGTGAATGCCCGCATTGGCGAGCGCGAAGATTGGTACGACGACAAACGCGGAGATCGGCGCGATCGCCTCTTCCAACCGCTCGAGTGGACTCATCGCCTCATGTGATACGTGCCTGATGTTGCGTAAGGTCTCATGCGTGTCGCGTTCACGGAC
>RKRS01000267.1 GCA_007571275.1 Dehalococcoidia bacterium | reverse complement strand
GCGACACCGAGTAGCCGGACGTTTCGCTGCGACGGCCAGTTGCCGCCGCTTCCTCACAGAATGGACAGCGAGCATGACACTCTCTCCCGCAACCCGATCCAGGCTGGGCGACGCGGCCTTCACCTTCGCCGTTGCGATCTGGATCGTCTCGCTCGGTGCTGCGGTGACCAGCTTCGGGTTCGTCATCGCGCCGTTTGCCGTCGCCCTGTTCGCCGTGTGTCTGGAGCTTCGTTTTAGTGTCCAGCGAGCAATCGTTGGGGCTCTAGCCACCGCGACAGCCGCTTGGATGCTATGGGCCGGCTTGGCATAGGTGATCGGGATCACGTCATGAGACTGCGGCCGACCAAGTCGCAAACCCTACCTTCCGTCCAACGCCACCCCTGGCGTTGGGCGGAAGCGGCTTACTGGGTCGGTGTGCTCATGCTCGTCGCTGCGGCGTTGACGGCCTGGTCCGGGCCGGGGATCGTCATCGGCGCGTTCGTGCCGCTGCCGTTTTCGCTGGCGGCAGCGCTGCGACCGAGCCGGCTTCGCATCGCGCTCGCGCTGGCGTTCTGGGGCGCCTGGTTCCTCGCGCTGTACTACGTGCTCACCTGATCAGGGACTTCGATGACGCCCCCGACACCAGAGCAGCTTGCGGAACCTGAACTGATTCCTCGTCCGTTGCGCGAGCGGGCGCACGGTGCCTGCTGTTGGGAGCGCAGCTGCATAGAGCCAGGCGGCGGAAGATAGAGTAAGTCAAGGGGATTGAGAGCGGGATGGGGTTGTGACAGAGCCACATCACTCCGATGTCGCAACGCCAGCGGAACCGCCCGATCAGCGGTCTGAACATCGACCGCGGTGGTCGCAGTTGTTCATGGCGCTCGGCGTCATTGCGATCATCGCGGGGTTGGTCTCGGCATCCCTCGGAGCTGGATCCAGAGTAGTGCTGTTCACGCTGCTCTCCGCGCCGCTCGGGTTCATTGTGGCCTCAGTGCTACGACCGGCTCATCGTTCGACGACTCAGCGCCTGCGTGACGGTTTCTCTCGACTGTTGCTGCTCCTGGGACTCGCCGTGATCCCGGTGTCGCTGATCACCTTGCCTTTCTACGGTGTCGGTCTGGTCATCGGCCCAATAGCCGTGCCGCCGCTGCTACTGGGCGCTCTGCTTTACCGCACCCGCGCCCGCTGGATCGTCGCGCTCGTCGGTTCGGTTTGGCCTGGCTTCTGTCTCACGGTCTTGCTCCTCACGCGGTTCGGCTAGCCCCCGCTTGAGCGGCTCACGCGCCCGCGTAAACTGCCTGCAGAGAACCAAACAGGAGGTTGAGCTATGGCCGGCGTTTCGGATGTGCGGGAGATTATCGCGGGAGACGGCGAAACCGGCGTCGAAATCACGCGCAATGTCCGCCGCTGGGTCGATCAACAGGTCATTCCCGTCGCCACCGAGCTCGAACACGCCGGCGAGTTCCCTGCCAAGATCCACGCCGACATGTGCGAGATGGGCATCTTCGGCGTCACCTTTCCCGAGTCGCACGGCGGCCTCGGCCTCTCCTTCGAGACCTACTCCGCCGTGATCGAGGAGATCTCGCGCGGCTGGATGGGGCTCGCCGGGATCATCAACACCAACGTGATCGACGGCTGGATCATCGACGAACACGGCACCCAGGAACAGAAGGACCGCTTCCTGCCCGGCCTGGCGACCGGCGAGCTGCAGGGCTGCTTCACGATCACCGAACCCAACGCCGGCTCCGACGCGCAGGCGATCCGCACCACCGCATCTCGGGACGGCGATGACTACATCCTCAACGGCAACAAGCTCTTCGTCACCAACGGCGACCGCGGCGACGTCTACCTGGCGATGACCAAGACCGACCCGTCGGCGCAGCCGCGTCACCGTGGCATCTCCGCGTTCCTGGTCGAGAAGGACACGCCGGGATTTTCGATGGCGCGCACGATCGACAAGCTCGGCTACAAGGGACCAGAGACCGCAGAGCTGTTCCTCGATGACGCTCGCGTGCCGGCCGCCAACCTGCTCGGGGGTCAGGAAGGGCGCGGCTTCCAGCAGATGATCTCCGGTCTGGAGATCGGTCGGATTAACGTGGCGTCGCGCGCGACAGGCGTCGCTCAGGCGGCGTTTGATGAAGCGATCGTCTACGCCCAGCGACGCGAGACGATGGGCCGGCCGATCGCCCAGCATCAGGCGATCCAGCTCAAACTGGCCGAGATGGCGACCAAGATTCGCGCCGCCCGCCTGCTCACCCGCGACGCCGCCCGCAAGAAGGACAGCGGCCAGCGCTCTGACCTTGACGTCGGCATGGCCAAGCTGTTCGCGACCGAAGTCGCGCTCGAGTGCACGCTCGAATCGATGCGCGTGCACGGCGGCGTCGGCTACACGAAGGAGCTGCCGGTCGAACGCTTCTACCGCGACGCGCCACTGATGGCCGTCGCCGAGGGCACCAACGAGATCCAGCGGATCGTGATCGCCAGGCGCCTGCTGGAGCTGTACGCCGTCGAGTAACCCGAGGAACCGACACGCAATATCCATCCATGACGGAGGAATGCCATGCCGACGAAAGAACTGTACGGACGCTATCTGGACGAGTTTGTCGTAGGCGAAGTGATCGAGCACTGGCCCTCGCGCACGGTGACCGAGGCCGATGATCTGCTCTTCTGCATGTTGACGATGAATCACCATCCGCTGCACACGAACAAGCAGTACGCCGAAGATACGCAGTTCGGTCAGCGCGTCGTTTCAGGGCCGTTCGTCTATTCGCTGGTCTTTGGCATGACTGTACCAACCGTCTCGGGCAAGGCGATCGCCAATCTGGCGACCACCGAGCTGCGCCACACCGCCCCGGTCTTCCACGGAGACACGCTGCAGGCAAAGACCGAGGTGCTGGAAGTGCGCGAAAGCCGCAGTCAGCCCGATCGCGGCATCGTCACCGTCCACACCACCGCCGCCAACCAGGACGGCACGGAAGTCCTCTCCTTCCACCGAGCCGTCATGATCCCCAAACGCCCCCCAGCCCACTGAGGCGTAGACTGCAGCCATGATCGAGATTAATTCTGGCGCTGAATTAGAGCACGCCGTCGCCCAGGTGGGCGAAGCGCTTGGCCTGATCGTCGAGACGCAGGTCGTGATGGGCGATCGTATCTGGGGGTCGCGCCGCCACGTCGATGTCGTGCTCAGCAAGCCCGATTCCGAACGGATGCTGGGCATCGAGTGCAAGTATCAGCGTGTCGCTGGCAGCGCGGAGGAGAAAATTCCACTCACCGTCGAAGACATGCAGGATTGGCCAATACGGGGCATTGTCGTCTTGCACGGTGAGGGGTTCTCCAGAGACTTCAAGCCGTTCCTCAAAGCCCGCGGCCATATCGTGGAGTTCAAGCGCCTGCCAGAGTGGCTCCGCTTCTACTTCCGCCTTCCCCGAGCACAAGCTCGCCAAGCTGAAATGATCCTCAACGGCAACGGCTCAGACTGAGCGAATCAGATACTCCTGGATCGGACCGCGGCGGGTACCAACGGCATTGATTGCACGTGGCGCATGAACCTCGATCCGACGGAAACTCACCTCTGTGTACAGCGCCGCGACATCGGGATGGG
>RKRS01000287.1 GCA_007571275.1 Dehalococcoidia bacterium | reverse complement strand
GAGGGACCGAGTGACGGGAGTTGTGACCCAAATCCTGCGCTGCGTCCAGGCGAAGCTGCCACCGACCGTCCGCCTGAAGGCGAAGGAGGGTTCAAGGGCCGCATAGCGTAGCCGCAGACTGCTCCGCAAGTGTAGTGCCACACGAGATTTCTGCGTCTGTAAACTATTGAAAATAAACCACATGCAAAATCAAACTGTTGAAGTTGAGCTTGAAGCACTTGGCCTGGCGCACGGTCAGCAGGGCCTCGTCCAGGTCCACGTCGGACTGCACAAGGCGGAGGGCCTCGCCGGGCCTTAGCCCCGTGCCGTACAGCAGCAGGAGAAGGGTGCGGAAGGTTTCCGGCTGCAGCTGGCAGACGCGCTTGCTGTAGGTTCGAGTGGCCTCCAGCAAGCGTTGGAGGTCGTCAGGCGAGTAGATGTACGGTGGCGCGACGGGGACCTGTCGCGGGCGCTCCGCCGGCAGGGGGGAGCGCGCCACCAGTCCGCGGGCGCGGGCGTATTGGTAGAAGCCGTTTAGGACGGAGTGCTTCCATGCGCGGTAGTTGGAGCCGTTCCGCCCGCCGTGTGCGAGAAAGTCGGCCGCCTGCGTGTCGGTCACCCGGTCGCAGTCGGTTGCGTCCCCGACATGCCGCGAGTAGCGGCGCAATCCCGCCGCTATCCCGGTGCAGGAGGTTCCCAGCGCCCGCCGGAAGCCGATGTACTGTTCGATCGCGTCCCGCAGCGTCATGCCAGAGTCTCCAGATCGATTTCGCCCACTGCGCGCAGGTCCTCGAGCCCGACCTTGGCGTAGATGGCGGTGGAGTCGAGGCTGCGGTGGCCGAGGCAGTGGCCGATCTCGTGCAGCGAGAATCCACCGTCGAGCAGGCGCTGGGCGGGCACACGGAAGAGTTTGTCGCCGCCGGCCGCGGTGTGAATCTCAAACGGCGTGATCGCTTCGCCGCGCGCCTCACGAACGGCGCGGTAGATGTCGTACAGGTGACGACCATCGGGATGCATGGCGCTCATGATTGCCACAGCGTCTTCCTCGTTGGGCGGATCGCCGGGCATCATCGCGGAAAAGAGCTTGTTCTCCTCATCGAGACAGCCAATCAGCGCTGCCACACCCGCGGCTGCGCCGTCGCGCACAGCGTCGATCGGCATCTCGGTGAGGAACTCGCCATCGACTACCGGGCGAAATGGCATCTCTGCCTCGCCGCCAGCGCCTACCACCTCGAGCATCTTCGTCTCGAGCTGTCCCTGCGCCTCAATGATGTCGGCGACCGCAGCGGCGCGCAGCGCCTCAGCGTCGTTCGGATCGACGCCCAGCAGCTCGCAGAAGCTCTGGGCGTTGGCGACGGCCTGCTCGTCGTATATGCCGTGGTGACCCGCGCCCGACTGCGGGATCGCTTTGTGGAACAGCCCCTGCGCCTCCGGTGAGCCCATCAGCGAGCCGACCGACATCCCGCCCGCCGATTCGCCGAAGATGGTGATGTTGCCGGGGTCGCCGCCAAAGCTGGCGATGTTGTCCCGCACCCAGCGCAGCGCCGCGACCTGATCGCGCATCCCGAAGTTGGACTCTTCCAGCGACGGCAGGTGCAGGAACCCCAACGCGCCCAGGCGGTAGTTGATCGTGACCACGACGACATCGCCGCGCTCGGCCAGCATGGCGCCGTTGTACAGGCCTTCCGAGCCCGAGCCGATTGTGAACGCGCCGCCGTGAATCCAGACCAACACCGGCCGCGCCGCGTCATCCGTGCCCGGCGTCCAGACATTGAGGAAGAGACAGTCTTCCGACTGCTCTTGCGGCGCGCCGCCGACCACCGCCTCTAGCGCTTCGTTCGGAATTTGCGGAGCAATGGCGCCAAACGACTCACAGTCCAGCACATCGCTCCAGCCTGGATGCGGTTGGGTGACGCGAAAGCGCAGTTCGCCGACAGGCGCCGCCGCATAGGGAATACCGCGGTAGACGCTGAGCCCATTCTCGGCCGATCCGTGCACCCGCCCGCCAGTGGTCTGAATAATCGCGGCCATCTCATCGCTCCTGTCTGATCCGTTCGAGAGGCAGACTACCGCGAATGCGTCTGGACTGTCAGATGTTGTCCCAGACCGCGCGCTCGATCTCGCGCCAGCCGCTCACGACTCGCCGCTCGGGGCCGAGCAGCATCTGCGCGCGGGTGTTGGGATCGTAGCGCGGCCAGGGCAGCGATTCGGTTGATGGGTCACCGCTGCGGGCGAAGGCGATCCAGGCGTCCATCACGGCCTCCGCCAGCGCATCGACCTCGGGACCGGCGCCGACGAACTCGGCAGCTTGCGCCTGTGCGCCGAATGTGAAAGGAACATCGATGGCGTGGCAAGCGCCGAGCGCGCCATCGAACAGCGGCGACCGCCATGTGAAGACATAGGCGAAGGTCCGCCCGCCCGAGGCGGCGTGCGCATCCGCCACCCGCTGTGCTGGCACAACCGCCGCCCGATCAGCGAGCGCCGCGATCAAAATCTCCTCTGGCTCCGACGGCTCAGCGCGAGCCTCACGCGCGGCGCGGTAGACCTCATAAACACGGCGTCCATCCTCGTGTAGCGTATCCAACCTAGCGACAGCCGCGTCTTCGTCAATCTCGAGCCCGGCTTCGGCCATCGTCATCAGATAGAGCTTGAACTCTTCGTCGGTGACGCCGATCAGCATGTCCACATCAGCCACGCGACCGCTGCGCAGAACCTCGAGCGGCAGCTGCGGCATCACGTCGTCGTCGAGGATGGGGCAAGTCATCAGCTCGCCCGTCAACTCAGTGGAAAACTGTTCAAGAAACTCCGCTTCGTATGCGGACCACGCCTCTAGCAGTGAGGCTGCTGGCAAGGCGCGTAGCGCGTCCAGATCTCCGCGCTCGACGCGCAATTCTGCATACACGCGTTCGGCGACGCCGCGCATGGTCTCGACATGGCGCGGATAGTGCGGATCGGGGCTTTGCACGATCGTGCGCTGAAACAGCCCCGCCGCCGCGGGCGCAGCGAGCAATGTGGTCATGCTCTGCCCACCGGAGGATTCGCCAAAGATGGTGACGTTGTCCGGATCGCCGCCAAACCGGGCGATGTTCTCGTGCACCCAGCGCAGCGCCGCAATCTGATCGCGAATGCCGAGATTGATCTCGGGTAGCGCTGGATCGTTGAGGAAGCCGAACACATTCAGGCGGTAATTGATCGTGACCACGACAACATCACCGCGCCTGGCCAGGTTGGCGCCGTCGTAGATCGGCTCGCTGCCGGAACCAATGACATATGCGCCGCCGTGAATCCAGACCATGACGGGACGTTTGCCCTCGTCGAGACCAGGAGTCCAGACGTTGAGGAAGAGGCAGTCCTCGCTCTGTGGCTGTGGATCGCCGGGGAAAAGCGAGGAAATCTCCTCCATCTCCTGTTGCATCGCGATCGGTCCGAATTCGGTTGCGCCGCGAACGCCCTCCCAACCAGGATGAGATTGGGGTGGTCGAAAGCGCAGAGCGCCCACGGGCGGGGTCGCATAGGGGATGCCGCGAAATACGCTCAACCCATCCTCAGCGACTCCCTGAATCTGTCCCGCCGTGGTCTGAACGATTGTTGTCATGCCGCAGCCTGC
>RKRS01000248.1 GCA_007571275.1 Dehalococcoidia bacterium | reverse complement strand
CACGGCCACGGCTTCAGCGACCACACCCTGCGCACCGTGCGCGAGAACAGCCAACAGCTCGACCTCGAGTTCAACGAAGAGGAGGGCTACGGATGAGCCAACCCGCCTATCGCAAGAAGCTGATCGAGGTCGACCTGCCGCTGGACGAGATCAACCGCGAGTCGGCGCGTGAGAAATCGATCCGCCACGGCCATCCATCGACCCTGCACATCTGGTGGGCGCGGCGACCGTTGGCCGCCTGTCGCGCGGTGATCTTCTCCAGCCTGGTCGATGATCCGTCCGCCTGCCCCGACGAGTTCCCGACTTCCGAGGCGCAGCACGAAGAACGCCAGCGGCTGCATGAGCTGATCAAGCGGATGGTCAAGTGGGAGAACAGCAACGACGATGAGCTGATCACTGAAGCGCGTTGGGAGATCGCGCGCTCGGTCGCGCGTGGCGCGGACAAGCCGCCCGCGCCCGACCGCGGCGATCCCGACGCCATCCTGCGCTATCTGGCCGAGCACGCGCCGCCGCTGCACGACCCCTTCGCCGGCGGCGGCTCGATCCCGCTCGAGGCGCAGCGGCTGGGCCTGAACGCGATCGCCAGCGACCTCAACCCGGTCGCCGTGCTGATCAACAAGGCGCTGATCGAGCTGCCGCCCCAGTTCGCCAACCAGCCGCCGATCAACCCCGAGGCCAATCCGCTGGGGCTGATGGTTGGCAAAGGTCGCAAGGCCAAACAGGTACCCTGGCGGGGCGCGGCCGGCCTGGCCGACGACATCCGCTACTACGGCAGGTGGATGCGCGACGAGGCGGAGCAGCGCATCGGTCACCTCTACCCGAAGGTCAAACTGGAGGACGGGTCCGAGGCGACAGTGATCGCCTGGCTCTGGTGTCGGACCGTGCCCTGCCCAAATCCAGCCTGCGGCATCCGGATGCCGCTAGTAAAGTCGTTCCAGGTATCGAAGAAGCGAGGAAATACCAAACGAGGCGATGACCGCTGGATCAGACCAGTGGTCGACGAAGAGGCCAAGTCAATTCGCTTCGAGGTACAAGACCACAGTGTAGGCGTACCAGCCAAAGCAACCGTTGACCGACGCAGTGTGACCTGTGTCGCCTGCAATTCAGTCTCTCCACTTGCCTACGCCCGGGAACAGTCACGTGAAGGGCGATTAGAGGAACAGATGACCGCCATCGTAGCCAAGGGGGCTCGCAAGAAGCTGTTCCTCTCCCCTACTGACGAACACATTCGTACCGCTCTTGGGGCACAGCCTCCCAACCGACCAACACAGAGAATGCCCACGACCGCTTACCTTGTAAGCGGTCGTGGGTACGGCATCACCCACTGGCATCAGCTATTCACAGAGCGTCAGTTAAGCGCGTTAAATTGCCTTTCTGAGCTAGTCCGCGAGGTGCACGAGCACCTAATTGCAGATGGCGCAAGTGAAGTTTATGCTCACACAATTCAGACGTATCTCGCTTTGGCAGTTGGCCGAATTGTCAATAGGTGCTCAAGCTATACGAGATGGGAAAACGCCCTGCACCTTGTGCAGGGCGTTTTCGCGCGCCAGGCAATTCCCATGATCTGGGATTTCGCGGAATCAAATCCGTTTTGCAACGCAACGAGCAATTGGCTCGACCAGGTTGAGTGGGTCGCCAAAGTCTTAGAGTTACTACCGTTACCGGCGACCGCCGGGAGCGTGTACCAATCAGACGCTGCAACTAACCCACACGATCAAGGTGGGCTGATTATCGCAACCGATCCGCCATATTATGACAACATCAGCTATGCAGAATTATCTGACTTCTTCTATGTGTGGTTGCGGCCGATGTTGCGAGAAATATATCCAGACCTCTTCGCAGGCATACTGGTGCCGATCCAGGAAGAAATGATCGCTGCGCCTAGATTCAATAATGCAAATACGAGATTCGAGTCCTTATTGAAACAAACATTGAAACACATCCGCGAACGTTGTTCGGAAGCGTTCCCATCCTCGATCGTGTATGGCTACAAACAGCAGGAACAAGAGCGCGAGGGAACGACGTCGACCGGGTGGGACACCATGCTGACGGCGCTCGTTTCGGTTGGTTTTCAGATCATTGGCACCTGGCCCATGCGAACAGAACTGGCGAACCGTCCGAATTCTCTCGGAGCGAACGCACTCGCATCCTCTGTGATCCTCGTCGTCCGGCCGCGGCCGGAGGATGCTCCCGTCGCTACCCGGCGACAGTTCATCGATGATCTGTACAGCGATCTGCCGAAGGCGCTCGACCATCTGACGCGGGAGGCGCATATCGCGCCCGTCGACCTGGCGCAGGCGGCGATTGGGCCGGGCATGGAGATTTACTCGCGCTACGCGCGGGTCGAGACGCTGGCCGGCGAGCCGGTCACGGTGCGCGACGCGCTGATGGAGATCAACCGCGTGATCGCCCGCTACGACGAGCGCGAGCAGGGCGATTTCGACCTGCAGACGCGCTTCTGCCTCGACTGGCTCAGGGCGCATGAGTACCGCGAGGGCATCTACGGTCAGGCCGAGTTACTGTCACGGGCCAAGAACGTGGACATCCAGGCGCTGGCTGATCAGGGGTTGCTCCAGGCCGACGGGGGTCAGGTGCGGCTGCGTCAGCGCGGCGAGTACGACCACAGCCAGCCGCGCCTGCAGGAGATGACCGCCTGGGAGGGTCTGCAGCGGATCGCCTGGCATCTGAGCGACGAGCAGGGCGGCGGCGAAACGGGCGCGGCCGCCATCGTCCGCGCGATGGGCGGCGATGCTGACGCGATCGAGCGTCTGGCCCGCATCCTCTACAACCACTACGACCGCGCGCGCGACTCGGCCAACGCGGTGCTCTACAACGGGATCGTGACCAGCTGGCAACAGATTCGCAGCGAGGCCGACCGCGGATCGGAACAGGGAGAGCTGCTCTGACGCCGTTCACCGCCCAGTACCGGCTCGAGCGCGAGCGGCAGCCGTTCGACGCGGCGCACGTCGGTCGTCTGGAGGCTGATCGGTCGGGGCTGTACGCGCTCTGGCTGCCGAACGATCCGCGTCCGCTCTACGTGGGCATGTCGGAGACCTGTCTGCGTCGGCGCCTGCGCGATCATCTGCTGAGCGAGACCAATCCCTGTCTGCGGCAAGAGTTGCGCCTCTTCCGCGAGCGGATCGTGTTCGGCTCGGTCTACACCGAGCTCGATCAGACGCGCAGTCTCGAGCAGGCGGTCATCAGAGCCTGGCGTCCACGCTGCAATCGCACGGCCATGTGACGCCGCAGCGCCCGATCAGCAGCTGGGAGTTCGCAATACCGTATCCAGTGGTGGGCTGGGCTGGACGATATCAAGAACCGATGACCGCTCGCGGACAGCGCCGTCCGAGGGCATCGGGATCGTGTACGTCAGGATGACCTCATCGTCGTCGAGCTTGAGGCTCTTGACGAAGTTGCGGATCAGCGCCTTGCGTTCTGGGATGGTCCCGGCTTCAAGGAACTGACGAAACTCCGCTACGTAACGCTTGATCTCGGCGGTCGAGGGCAACTCCGCCCGGCGCTCTTCGAGCTGACGCCGAGCGTCGTCGCGGGCCGCCGTCAGCTGATCCTCCTGCTGCCTGAGCGAAAGAATGCGTGGT